>CACSIN010000030.1 GCA_902705835.1 BD1-7 clade bacterium | reverse complement strand
AACGAACCAATACAACACAATGCGGTTTCGAGGAAAGCTCGCCGATTGCAGAGCCTGCCCACGTCAGAGCGAATGTATGCAGAAGCCGCTTAAGTCCGTGGGTAGAAGTGTCTCATTCCCCGTGACCGGTAGTGAGCAAGTCAGTTATCTGGATCGCATGCGTGCCATTATTGATAGCGCCGCCGGGCGAATGCAATACGCGAAACGGATGTGGACGATAGAGCCGGTATTTGCCAATATCACCAGCAATAAACGGCTCAATAAACTGTCATTACGTGGCAAGGACAAGGTGAGCTGCCAATGGCAAATGTTCTGTATGGTACACAATATAGAAAAGCTATGGCGATATGGATAGAGATAGCGNAGAGNACTAAAATAAAACGTTAGGGCTGCTAAGAGAGGCCGAATACGGCATACTGACGGGCTATAAATTGAAAATTTCGAGCGTGTAGAATGCTCAGTTTTTATGGATTCTTCGCTTACATGTTGGAGTAAAGAGTGAATATGGCCATGCAGCTAAATATTCTACAGCTTGGTTATGTGTTTTTCACGTCGTATTCTTCAGTCCACGCTCTACACGCAAAGATTACCCAGAGCTCAGTGAAATAAACCCAATCAAACGGAATATTACTCGATAGAAGCGGTGACAAAAACTTGCTTGTCATTGGGTTTGGCTGGTTATCGTTCTTGGCTGGCAATGCTTCAAATATTGTCGCAATGCCATTGTTTAAACGTGGTTACACGGTAGAGCTTGGCGGCAGGTTTCTGCACAATCGTTTCAAAGTCTTTCGGCGCATTTAGCAATCTAATGCGTTGTGTTAGGCTACCGTACAAATTAATTGCGTGGTTGTTGGCTTTTTGATTTGCCGGGCGTTTAAGAGTAGCAGGGCGGGCACAGAACAAGCGCATGCTATCGGAATAGTTCGCTATGAGTTCCAATTCGAGCAAGTTTGAGACAACCATCTTCAACTTTGTATATTAAAACGAGATCTGGTTTTACGTGACAATCTCTGTAGTTGCTCCAGTTGCCGGAAAGTGCATGATCGACGTACTTTTCAGGTAAAGATTCTTCAAGCTGGAGCTGCTTGATTACGTGTCCGGCTTCAACAACGTCAGGAATCGGCAATTTCGCTATCTTTTTGAAATCTTTCTTAAACTGAGAGGAGTATTCAAGCTCAAGCATTGTCAAGTTTACCAATGTTCAAGTCATTGAAGAGTTGGTCAACATTGGCTGCTGTATTGCCCTTTCCAGATTCAAGTTCTGCAATCGCCGAGGCTGTTATTGAGTTCGGTTGTTTGGCTTTTAACTCAAATGGGATACCGCCATAATTAATGACTGCTTTAGCAAAGAGCTTGATGGCTTGTGAGGGGCTTAACCCTAGATCTTCACACACGTTAGTAAAAGCTAACTTGGTATCGTGGTCTATTCGGGTGCTGAGCATTTCAGTTTTCATAGTATCACCACATGCATATAATGTTTTACAATGTAATACAAAGTGTAGCAAAATACATGTAACAAGGCGATAAATTTCGTTCCGGCCTAAAGGCCTCCACCGGACATGCGCCGCTGCGCGTCGCATGCCGCATACTGAGGCGTTCAAGCTGTAGAAAAATACCCAGACCCCGCGCGATATCAGTACTAATCCGGTAAAATAGCGTTTTCTGCCTGTTATCGGTTTTTTCATGGCCAATTATCTCGACGACAACATTCAGCAAACGGTNTTTCTGGATATTAATTATCTGGAAGTTCTCGGCGACAATACCTTCGAAGCCAGTCTCTATAAACTAACGACCGAGATACTCGACTTATCGGCTTTNGATGCCAGTTACAATAACAACAAGGTCGGCCGTAAAGCCTATTCACCGGCTTTGTTGCTGCGCGTGATTTTTTACGGTTACTACCGTGGCATGACCTCTAGCCGTANGATTGCTAACGCTTGTAAAACCGATTTAAAGTTTATGGCGCTAGCAGCCGGGCGCACACCGCATTTCACCACCATCGCCGATTTTGTCAGCAGCCATTGNGTTGCTATGAAAGACCTATTCCATAAGGTGTTAGTNGTTTGTTCACAAAGTGGATTAGGGTTTATTAAACGGCCGTATTATCAACTGATTGTGCGACCGAAAACCCTTTAATGGAGCCCCAAGGGCAGCAATTGCTCTTGGGCGAGTCTTTCAGCCGGGCTTCTACCCGATTTCTTTTAAATTTAACAAAATACTAGATTGTCGATGGCCTCTATATAATGGCGCGCCATTCGATGGCCGCCAAATAGACACTTCGTAATCCTTTCCTGAAAGCACCTTATCTGTATCTTCCTCTTCGACTGTTCTCTTTTTTGAGTGCCTTACTGTTTGTATTTTTCTGATCTGACTTTGATGTGTCGAGTATGAAATATATTTTATGTATGTATGTATGTATGTATGTTGTCCGTAAAAATAAAATGGTAGAGATATTTCGAAGTGAAACTCGGTGTTTATCTATCGAAAATAAAATTTAGCCGTAGTGTTATGTGACGTTGTTTTTCAAATTGTAAACATTTTTCACACTCGTTGTGGAACTGGTTAACGTATGGTGGGTGTGTTCTAAGTTATTGTATTTAAAGCGGTGTGTGCGTTCGTGATCGGGTTCCTTCCCGACTGTGAGGCGGTTCCTTAATTGTTTGTGATAATTAGCGTATTGCAGTGACGGAACGGATTCACAGATAGAAAGATGGATGAAATAAGAGGATATAAAAAATAATAATAGCTCATAGAATGATTTCTACATTAATAAAAATGGTTCGGGGGAATCATGAAAAAAATAATCCGTACATTACCTGTTCTTGCATTAACTGGTCTTGCGCTACCTGCGTTGGCACAGGACTATGTTGTTACCAATATGACCAGTTGCTATGCCTATGGAACGAATGGCTGGAGTGAAGACACAGACGATATTCAGCTGGTTGAGGGGATGGATGTCGATGTCCGCTCTATTGTTGAGAGCGGCATTGTCAGTAAGTCAGCGACACGTATTTTACATGGTGAAACCCAGGTTGTGCCCGACGCGTTTTTTGTCGCCTATCCAGGTAACCCTGACATTGGCACAGGCCCAGATACCTTGGTTCACAGCTGTATTAGCCCAGCCGGTTATTACGATGATTATGATTGGAATGGTGTTGATTTTCGTGGTTGGGAAATTTCCGAATTTCACTGTCCGGGTTACGTCAATACATCGCATACGACCCAGTATTATTACGAAACCAAGATGCAAACCAGCCAAGGGCCAGTTTATGCGATTCAGACTGAAGCGCGTGAAAATGTTTTCCCTGATTCAAACGGTGGCCCGGCCTGGCAGTTTTCAACTCCATCATTAGTGCTGACTGATGCGGATTCAGCGCTCGGCAGAGCCTGTGAAAACCTGATTAATGCGGGTGGAACGCCAGCCGCGAACCCGAATCCGATCCCAGCACCAAATCACCCGACCATTGATTCTAGTGGCGGTACTGCCCCGACGCCTCCCCCTCAACCAACGCCTACACCGCAGCCAACACCTCAACCGACCCCGCAGCCGACACCTACTCCTAGTCCTGCGCCAGCAGACGGTAGCCCAGACGCAGGCGACTCCCTCACGCCGGATGCAAATATCGATTTTGGTGGTGGTAATGTTGGCATGTTGTTCGCCGGCTTACTGTCAGCGCTATCGTTGATTCGTTTGCGTAAGCGTGGTTGATCGATCGACCGCAACTATCCATAGGAGGATGATACGTATCAACAACTCCCGGCCATATTAGCTGGGGGTTATTGTTGAGAGGGCGTGAGAGGTTGAGAGTATTGCCGTCAGTGGGTGGTAACGGTCACGATTCGATTTGAGTGTTTATTCTTATCAACCCAAGGCATCATCATCATAATCCAGCGATAGTGACGCCAAAGGTGTTTATTCACGTCCTGCACATTGGTAGCTGCCAATAAGCGGTAGCGAGGGTCGGCCTCTGTCAGCAGTGGCATCGGATCTTTTGGACTCCATTTGATTTCAGCGGAATAACCATTTAACACTTTGATGGATTGGGTGGAATACGCATGGCCCCAGCCAAGGATTTCAAAGGTCACGGTAACTCTGGGGAATATTTCTGCCAGTCGTTCAAAGAGCTGCCGGGCTTGTTTGTCATCCTGGTACATCATAAATCCTTCGGCGATAACGAGCGTCGGTAGTCGATTGTCGATGTTATCTGCCCAAATACCCACCTTTAGTGCATCGCCAGCAAGCATATTGGAGTCCGGAAACAACTCGCTGCGCAATGCGGCAACTTGATCGAGATCGACGTGATACCAATTGGCGTTATTGAGTTGTAATCGTTGTTCGCGGGTACAAAGACCTGCGCCCAGATTGATAATATTGATTTCGCTGTTTTTGTGCGCGAGCTCGTTAGCGACCTCATCAAGAATGCAGGTGCGATTAACAATCCCGACTTTGGTTGGCCAAAATGCCGGGTCATCGAGGTGTGAGAAATCGTAATCGAGCGAATTAACCAATGATGTAGCCAGGGGATCGCTCAAAATCGGATGTGCACCGGTATTTTCCAGATGCCTGAAATAGAGCGGAATTGTCAGCGTTTGCATCACGCCAGAGAGATTAAATGCTGTCATTGCAGATCATCGCCACAGTTGAGTTGAAGGATAAACGTACCGGTTTAGTTATGTTGAGCCTCCAAACGTTACGGGGTTCCACCTTACCGCCAGTCTGTTTTTAATTGCGTGATGTCATACTCAGCGTTGCATGCGCCATAATGCGTCTAGATTCAAGGGAAGGAAATTATCGGGGTTAGTTATGACATCACCATCATCATTGGGACGTTTTTTAGCAGTCTTTGTGCTGGGTTTTTGGATCGCAGCTTGTAGCGATTCAGATGATTCGAACGGGCAGGGCAAGGCTGATGTCTCGATCACTAGCAATTTTGAATCCGGTAATATCGGTCGTGCTGAACGTGCGGGTGATGCAGAGTGGGATTTGTATCTTAAGGATGATAATAACGATGCGAGTTTGCCTGTTAATTGGCGAAACTGGTGGTATATACGCATTCGCCAGCAGGGGGAGGCTCAAACGCTGACACTCAATCTCAAAAACCGGGGTTGGAATTATTTTTATGTGCCAGTGTATTCTTATGATCGCCTTAACTGGTTTCGCCTTGATGAATCTGATGTGAAGCAAGTTGGCGCGTCAGAAACGTGTAACTCCACAACACAATCGCCGGTGCTTGATGATTGTGAGTTGTCGATGCGCTTGGATGCGTCTTTGTTCGATGGGCGACCGCTGTATCTTGCTCGTTTTTATCCTTACACCTATTCACAGCTGCTGACATTTTTGAAAACCTTAGAGGGACATGAATGTGTTGATCAGAGCAGTGTTGGCCGTACAGCCGTATTTCAAGAATCAATTCCGTACCTGACAATTCGCTGCCCGGATGGTGATGATTCGCAAGTGGTGTGGGTTCACGGCCGCACGCATCCTGCAGAAAGCGGTTCGTCGTTTGTACTTGAAGGGGCCATTACCCGGCTGCTGGACGATATGGAAGAAAACCGCAACAACAGCCGTAACCTGGCGGTTCATATCGTGCCTATGCACAATGTTGATGGCGTTATCGCAGGCAATTATCGTACGACGCCTGACAGCCTGAACCTTGAGGTGTTGTGGACGTTCGATCAGGCTTCATTACCGTTCCTGAAAAGCGATGCACCGCTCGAAAACCGGTTGGTTAATGAGCCGATGCGCACTGTCAGCCAAATGTTTGCTGATCGATCATTGATTGCGCTGAACTTGCACTCGTCAAACTCCGCGCCGGATCGCCCGGTATTTGCGTTTCCGCATTTTGGTGATGACCCTGATCAATACTCTGCAGAAGAAATTCAGCTTTGGAATGATTCCAACCGCTTACTCAACCTGCTCAAAATCAATTACGATGGACGTATCGACACAACAGCGACTGGTGGTGACGGTTTTTTAAATGCCTTTTTTCCGGAAACATGGTGGTGGCGAACTCGCGCAGAAACTGCCGTGGCAATGACGGTGGAAACCACTTATGGGCGCGCCGGGTTTCCTCACTGGGTGACAGAAACCAATATTCGCGAGCTTGGTAGTAGTCTGATCCAGAGTATCTATGACTACCGCGATGGAGTTGTGCCAGAGACGCCGATCAACCTGCTACGCAGTGACGGGCAAGCCGAGCCTGTGTTTGCCCCAATGGATGAATGGGATACCAAACATTAGCGGGCCAGTGACCCGGGTGAAACCCCCATCTCGCGTTTGAATGCGCGGCTAAAGGCCGCTTCTGAGTTGTATCCGAGCGATTCGGCTAATACTGCCAGTGGCACCGATTGGTGCTGTAATTGCGATCGGGCGATTTGCATGCGCCATCGCGTTAGATAGCTTTTGGGTGAATTGCCGACCAACTCGGAGAATCGTGCAGAAAACCCAGAGCGCGACATGCCGACTTCCTTCGCCAATAGACTAACCGTCCAGTTTTTGTCGGGTTGACGGTGAATGGCCGCCAGCGCTGTACCGATGTATTTATCTCTGAGGGCAGCAAGCCAACCTTGCTGTGCTTCGTCGGCGGTTTCGAGCCAATGGCGAATGGCATAGATCACCAAAATATCGGCTAGATGAGTCAACACGGTTTCACCGCCAGGTTTTAGTGCGGTCGCTTCGCATTGGATTAAATTCAGAATACTGGTGAGGGTTGTATTGCAGCCGTGATCTGATGGGGCGATGACGATAGCCTCTGGGAGCTGGTCAACAAGGTGGCGGCCGGCAATATGATCAAACCCCAGCACTCCGCAGGTAAGTTCTGTTCGTTCATCCTTGTTTTTGCGCGGGTTTGTTTTGTCGCCAGTTGCATCACCGCCGTAGTGCATGATTTCAAAGCGCTCACTGATAGTTTCCACGGGTATATCTAGCAGGTTTTCGACTGGGCTATCCGTTGACGAAAACAAGCGATGCCCGCGTCCGTGGGGCACCAATGCCAAGCTGCCGTTAGCAAGTGCAATCGGTGTTTGATTACCTACTTGTAACCAGCAATGCCCGTGAGTAATGATGTGGAACATTATTTTCCCCTCGAGTATTGGCATTTCAATACCCCATGGGGCGGTTAGCTCGGAATAACAATACAAGCTGCCATTGAGCCGCAATAAATACAGTGACTGACCGAGTGGGTCATTCATCGGGGGGAGGTCACGAATAGGTGTTTCCATGGCGCTTCCAGCTTTGGACGATAAATCAATTATTGTGGATTAATAGCTACATAACATCTGGTGATTGTTGCGCATACTGGATTCAACATCAAGGGCAGGCCGATACACAGTCGGTTGGGGCCTACAAACTTGAATTTAATCCGATAAGGAGCCAGATATGAAAACCACTCATCCTGTATTGATCGTTGGTGCTACAGCAAAGACCGGGCGCCGCGTTGCTAACTTGCTCTTGCAATCTGGGCAGCCCGTGCGCGCAGTTTCACGTTCGACGAAACCTACATTTGATTGGGAGAACCCCGCTACCTGGGCTCCGATTCTCGACGGAGTGCGGCAAGCGTATATTACCTTTCAGCCAGATCTCGCCATTCCGGTGGCGGAAGAAACTATCCGTAGCTTTGCTCATACTGCTCGGCAAGCCGGTGTTGAACACCTAGTGTTGCTTTCTGGCCGTGGGGAGGAGGGCGCTCAGCGCGCTGAGTTGGTTTTGCAAGAAAGCGGCCTTGATTGGAATGTGGTGCGCGCTAGCTGGTTTAATCAGAACTTTGATGAAGGCATGTTACGCGACAGCATTCTCGAAGGGCACTTGATGTTGCCCATTGGTGATGTGCCCGAGCCATTCATTGATGTTGATGATATTGCCGATGTGGCGTTCGCAACACTGACGCAACCGGCGCTACGTAATCGCGTTTTTGAAGTGACGGGGCCCGCGTTAATGACGTTTGCTGATTGTGTGCGGAGTATTGCCGAAGTAACGGGGCGGTCGATTCAGTACTCGCAGGTTCCGTTAGCGGATTTTCTATCCGGCATGCGTGCTGCTGGGCAACCCGAGGGTGTTCTATGGTTGCTTGAATTGCTGTTTACGGAGGTATTGGACGGCCGTAATAGTCAGGTCACTGATGGCGTTGAACAGGCATTAGGTCGGCCTGCTCGTAGCTTTGATGATTACGTGGCTAAGGTAGTGGCTGCCAACGGTTGGGCAGACGCCAGCGTTGCTTAGTGAGCTACCGATATTTTATCGGCCGCTGTTAGAGGGTTAGGCGCAAATTTGCGTCTACTTCATCAATCAACGACGCTGGCACCGCTGAGTCGACTGCCAGCGTGCGCCAACGTGATACATGAGCGATTATCTCGTCAATCCAGCGATTGATATTGCGCCGGCTGAAGAGCGGGCTCAGTGGCTCTAATGTGTAGAAATCACTGCGGGCGAAATTGTCTCTTTTGCCGTTAAGCGTCATCCAATGGCTGTTTACCCACGGGCTGCCGGGTTTGTAGCTGTAGGCGAGGTCGTAAGCCGGAGCGAGCGACCAGGTATTGTTGCGTAAAATGAATGCCGTATTTTTCGCGTGATCATCATGATTTCGTGCAACGATGTTAAATATCATTCTTCGGAAGATTTGCTCGGCATCTGTTGCGGGTAGACGCAATTTACGGGCAATAGCGAATAATTCGGCATATGAAAACACTCCAGGCATTTTGTAGTCGATATGTGCCAATCCATTGAGGGTTTGCATGTGGATTTTGTTGTTTCCGTCGCGATCGAAGCGTTGAGTCACAAAGTGTCTTCGCTTTCCTTCATTTAACAGATGGCATGGCATCATGTTAATGCCGCAGGCAATGGCCATCTGGTAGTACACGTATTCCATGGCTCCGAAGCCCATCGGGTCGCCGAATGTCTCGTGGTTCTGGTTGTGCTCACTGACACCATCAAACTTCATTAGATAATGGCTAAAGCCCTCGGGTACTTGGGTTTGGCCAGAGCGTACTTGCGTAAATTCGTCATTAAAGGCAAGTACTGCTTTAGGGCGAGCGCCGCCGGCGCTGGTTCCTACGGAAAGCAGGGTGAGCATGGCTTCGCGGTCTTCTTGCCCACTATTGTTTAAGTCGACGTTAAAACCCGCACGGCTATCAAGTACCTCTTGAGCAATGGTTACCAGATTGTTGATCGCTACGTGCTGCGAAGCATTCAGACTTTTTAGGCGTGTTGCGGGCGTATATTCGAGTGCCCCCATACCACGTTTTCCTGTGTATTGGAGTCGCTGAAGTGGGGTGATTTCTCCAGCTTGTCGACCCTGACTTGCCGCCCATGCATTTAAAACGGCATTGCCAAAATCATCCGGCAGCGAATCGGCGATCAAGCCTGGCAACCCTTTAAATGTGGCGGGGTTTAATCCATTAAACTGATGATAGATTGTGTCGCTCAAAGGCATCGTAATCGGGGCAAGTTGAATGCCGGATTGAATAAACGCGGCGGTATATTCAAAAGCGCCCAAGCCGGTTTTGGTATCGAAAGATACAGCGCCAGCGGTTTGGCCGAGATACTGTACATTGATGACTTCGAGTGTCATGAGGCGTTACCAAGCGTCAGAGTTGTCGGGTGCGTTTTCATCGGGCTGCGGATGATCGCTACCGCGCTTACCCGATGCACGCTGGCGTTGTTTGCCGCGTAGTTTTGATAGCTGCACGGGTGAGATTGGCGGCTCAGGTAAGAATTGGTTGAGCTGAGCGACACTATCGAGCGCTAAAAGAATGGCCACAAACACCGATAATTGGGCCTGGCCTTTTTCGGCATTGAGCACCGCTTTTCGACTAATGCCAGCGCGCTTGGCAACGTCTAGTTGAGTCAGGTCAGCATTTAAGCGAGCATGTTTTAGTCTCTCGCCCAGTTGTCTCGAAATGTCATCGGCAGATGTGTCAGAAGATATCATAATGATCTAAATTCGGAACATAATGGGAAGTATGATAGTTAACGGTCTGTATTTTAACCATTAAAATATATAAATGTTATTGTTTAAAGTTAACTATTCCGGATATTGAGTCGTCAAATGTTCGTTAAAGTTCCTATATTTGCTCTTTAGAATAGTTTCGTTTTGTGAGTCGCCGTGTAGAGTGAATACATGCGCGCCATCGACGTTGGCTTGTGGTTCGCCCCGTATTTGTTATCTCTTGTCGGTACGGCACTGGTAATCATGCGCCAGCGCATGTATTTGAAATTTGCTAGCCGCTAAACTGGCAGTCGCATTTGGCATGAATATGCGCTTCGAGGGCGGTAAACAAGGTTATAAATAATGGTGCAGGTAGAAAAACACTGGAATGCAATCTTTGCAGATAAAATCGATGAGCAATTAGGGTGGTACGAAAGGGATCTGCAGCAAACGCTGAAATATGTCGATGCACTGAATCTTCGCGCCAATGCTTGTGTATTTCTGCCGGGAGCTGGTACCTCTGGCCTGGCTGATCGTCTCCGAGAGCGTGATTGGAAAATGGTGTTAAATGACATCAGTGATCAAGCTTTGAAACAACTGCAACAGCGAGTCGGCAATTGCGGATGTGAGTACCTTCATCATGATATGTCGCAGCCGCTGCCATATTCGTATGATGTCGACTTATGGATTGACCGCGCCGTACTCCATTTTTTACTGAGTGACGAGCAGATCAAAGGCTACTTCAATAATTTACGCCAGTGTGTGAAACCCGGTGGTTACGTGCTTTTGGCTGAATTCGCGGCAGGTGGCGCGACAAAATGTGCCGGATTGGATATTTGCCAATACACCATCGAGGAGATGCAAGAGCGTCTTGGTGAAGAGTTCGAGCTGGTCGCAGAAGAACGTTATACCTTTATTAACCCATTCGATGATAAGCGACCATACGTGTACGGGCTTTTTTATCGGCAAAGATGAACCGCCGGTAGAATCTAATGCGTCTGTGATTGAATCGTTATCGAAAAGTCTGAGAACCATTGGAACCGAGTTGTACGGGGGTACTCTCACTCTCAACCATTATCGTATCGTACGAATAATTGAATCAGTGAGAGAGTATCCATGACAGACCAACAACTGCATACCCGCCTGCCCATTGCTTTATTGCTACTACGCCTGAGCGTATTTATTGTGATGATTATGTGGACGATCGATAAATTTCTACACCCCGGGCACGCTGTAAGCATTTTTGAACGTTATTACCAAATCAGTGGCCTCGGTCACGTAACGGCCTATTTGATCGGCGTTATCCAGCTTGGCGTAATATTGGCATTTGTTAGCGGGTTTAAAAAGCGAATCAGTTACGGATTGGTATTGCTTATGCATCTTGGGTCGACTGTTAGTTCATGGCATAAATATATCAACCCATGGGACGTGCCTAATCTACTGTTTTTTGCTGCCTTCCCGATGCTGGCGGCAATCTTTGCGCTGTATTTGCTGCGTGATCAGGATACGTTGTTGGCTCTGGATAAAACCAAGCCGCGAACTGTGGCAGTAGCGTAGGGGGGGAATCCGTGCCTTTGCTGATAGCCTTTCGTTAGCGGTTCTAAGCAATGGGGCCGCCAACGTGCTAGAATGCGCGGTTTGCGATGATTAGCTCGCTTGTCGTCGTGTAATTCCTTCAAGTAATTAGGTTGTGACATGTCAGACAAGTTCTTTTTTAAGGGGCGTCAAGATGCCCGTGTTAATCATACTGAATATGGTTATGAGACCAAGGCAAGTCATAAAGCGGGCAGCAAAAAATATCCATTGGAGCTGGTCGTTACTAGTGAGGAACGACTGCAGGAAGTGAAGGCAATGCTGGATGAAGCAGGCCTCTACGGTGATGTGAGTATTGATAGCTCTGAAGGGGCGGCCGAGTCGATTGATGCCTTGACGGCATCAATGAACAAGAAAGGTACTGTTGTTAAATCTGCACCAACACCTTCACGTAACGATCCTTGCAGTTGTGGCAGTGGTAAAAAATTCAAGAAGTGCTGCGGTTAAGCAGTCGATATTCGACTGCGGTCGATGCGTTTGAGCGTCAAACCTGAATTTAGTCTTCATCTGCGGTTTGCCGTGGATGGATTCTTTTATAGAAGAATAACAACGTATTATTCTGACCAATACCAACTAGTGACATTAAAGCGATATTCATTATCGTGCTCGATATTCAGCCTATTTACCCAGTGTTCCGACCCTTCGGAAGACGGATCAAACAGCACACAGCGATTATAAATAGGTGCAATACGAACTGGTTTATTGTTTTTGCCAATAAAAACAAGTTCGCCCCCTGCGTTTTCCTTCCATGCCTTATTGAGATATAACAGCATGCAAACTTCCCGTCCTGGTGAGTCGTCAGCATGTTGTTCAACAAAGTCGGCAGCGCCCAATCGAAAGTAATTGGTATTAATCTCAGGGTCAGCCACATTCGCATCGGTTATCTGAACATTGAAAATACGTGATAACAGGTGCATGAATGTATCACTGCGCAAAAATGACAGGAACTCATGCGCGAGAGAAAAGGGCGTTTTGTTGCCGGTGGCTTCATCCCGATGCCAGGCATCCCGTTGCACAAATCGCTGGTCAACACTGGTTTTCTGCCATTCCTCGTTATCAACATACAGAGCCGAATAGGTGTGTTTTTGAGTTTGCCAATAGCGGGGCTGGTGTAAAATACGTAGTACGTCGTCGAGTTTGGCTTGATCAAATAGGTGATCAATAACGATGTGGTTTGGGCAAGATGTCGTTAAGGATCCTCGATAAGAATTGATCGCAGCATCGGTGATTTTTTCTTCATTTAACCACATGGAGACGACCTGTTTGTGCCCAGAATAGATAAGGCAGGATCATACAGGGCTAAATAAATATTCCAAGATCAGCGTGGGTTGTGTCTATTCGAAGTAGTCTTCAATCGTGATGACGCATGTGTCGGTTTCTTAAAACTCGATTATTCATGCGCAGCATGAAAGTTTGGTGGGTTGGCGAGATTTAAGCTAAGCAGCCGCAACAAGCGGCTACCTGAGGGGGTTTTAGTTTCTTCCGGCAATGACTCCTCCGTCGACATCCCAAATAGCCCCCGTTACCCAATCGGCTTTGTCACTGAGCAAAAACGCAATAACGTTGGCGACGTCTTCCGGTGTGCCAATGCGGCCGATGGGGTGAAAGTCATTGAAGGCTGCGAGCGTTTCGTCCAAATCATCGGCGTCGATAAACGCTTCGTAAATAGGGGTTTTGACGACCGCAGGCGATACCGCGTTTACGCGGATATTGTATTCAGCAAGCTCCATTGCCATATGTTCGGTGAGCGCATGTAGGCCGGCTTTGGCCATCGAATAAGCGGATGACGGAGTTGCCTTGATTGCTTGTTTTGCCCACATGGACCCAATATGAACGATACTGCCCCCTGCGTTGTTAACCATATTTTGGGACACTGCTTGGGAGATAAAGAACGCGGCCTTGTTTAATTCCATATAGGTGTCGTAGTCATCTATCTTGTGGTCAAGGAACGGTGTTGGGTTGAAATATCCTGCTGCATTAACGAAGTACTTGATGTGCTGATTATGTGAGGTAACAAAGTCAAGGACTCCGTTGACATCGATGTCGTTGTACAGGTTGGCCTGTAGGGTCGTGATATCTCCATAATCAGAGAGCGCTTCTTTCGCTGTTTCAAGTTTTGTCGGTGAGTTGCCGATAATGACGGTCTCGATACCCTGCTCAAGTAACTGCTTTGCTGTTGAAAACCCTATGCCGCTGGATCCGCCAAGAATCAGTGCAATCGGTTGAGTTGTTTTGTTCATCAGTTTTCCAATAGTTTGTTGCGCGAATATGGCGTTACAATAAAGCAGCGTGGAACGTGATGAAAAGTAAGCACATTTTGGTAAGGTAGGTACTTTTTGGTACATATTGATGAAAACTAAAGAAAAATTGATTTCAAGAAAATTGGCGCCGGATGAAAGCGCACGCATGGTAGAAACGATCTACGGGTGCAAGTGGTCTCTGACTGTCTATCAATTGTTGGACAGCGGCGTCAATCGACCAGGTGAAATGGTGCGCAGTGTGGATGGTTTAACAACCAAAGTACTGAATGCGTGTTTGCGTAAAAATACGGAGTTCGGGATTCTTGAGCGCATTTCGTATAATGAGGTTCCGCCGAAGGTTGAGTATGTAGTAACGCCGTTCGGTACCAAGTTTTTGCGTATTCTGGACGATATTGAAAAGCTACAAAGAGAAATTGAGGGAGAAGGTTAGCGCTAGTGCGGGCAGGCTAGATCCCGGAAATAGTTGTTAGGTGCATATTAATAACGGTGTTGCTTTGTTCCCCATTTTCGTCACGCTTTGCCCCAATACGTTTTTTTGAAGGTATAGATGAATCGTTTCGGTATTCGAAAGGTGGCCATATCCGTCTTGATTATCCGGCGAAATTGCCTATTATCAGGCTTCAAATCAGTCGCCTGGCGAGCAACTTTGGTGCAGAAAGGCTACTTTTGAGAATGTTGTAAAAAATTATGGCTTTGTACCCTGTATGAAGCCATTTGGTGCTTTTCAAACGCGATCAGATATTGCATGATTACGGCTTGGGAGCAAAAAATCTGATTAAGGTCTGGACAAAACGGAATTTGAGTGTATAGTTTGCGCAAGCTAGAAAGAAGTCTATTTATTTATTTCCTACATTTCGCTGTTGTATTCATATTACTCCGTCCTGCAGTTTTTAAGTTACAGTCTATATTTCAGTGCTTTAATGCCTTTTTAAGGCGAAATTAATTTATATCAGGATATTGGTATGTCTAATACAGTTAAAGGAACCGTTAAGTGGTTCAACGAATCTAAAGGTTTTGGTTTTATTGAGCAGCCTTCTGGTCCAGACGTTTTCGCTCATTTCAGCGCGATCACTGGTTCAGGCTTCAAAACCTTGGCTGAAGGCCAGCAAGTTGAGTTCACTGTAACTCAAGGCCAAAAAGGTCCTCAAGCTGAGAACATCGTACCTTTATAATCGCGTCGTTCGATTATCTAAGTACAGAGAAAGGCAAGTCTTTTAAGACTTGCCTTTTTTTATGTCTCGATTTTAGCGTTATAACGTTTAAAGCCCTTGTGAGTTGCGTTATATCTGCAAAAAATAGCTGAGTGAACACTTTATGATGACCGGAAACCTATAATGGAAAAAGTTGCGCTGTTTGTTGATGTGCAGAATGTGTATTACACCACTCGACAAATTTATAAGCAGAACTTTGATTACAATAAGTTCTGGCAAGAGGCAACGGGAGGGCGAGAGGTTGTGAAGGCGGTTGCTTACGCAATTGATCGCGGAGATAAAAAACAGCAGCAATTTCAGAATATCTTGCGCGCGATCGGATTTGATGTACGGCTAAAGCCATACATACAGCGATCCGACGGCTCTGCTAAAGGCGATTGGGATGTGGGAATTACCATTGATGCAATGGACTATTCCGACCTGGCTGATGTTGTCGTTCTGGTTTCAGGTGATGGTGATTTTGATCTTCTTGCGGACAAGCTTCGCATAGATAGAGGTAAGCGTGTGGAAGTTTATGGCGTGCGTAATCTAACCTCGACATCTTTGATTAATTCGGCCAGCGAATACATACCAATTACTCAACGGCTGTTATTAGGTTAGCATTCGAGCAATAGCGTACCTTCGGCGACAGGAGCAGAGAGTAAAGCTCATGATTNCTCTGTCAAATGTATCTTCTATCTAACACGTTAGTTGTTTTATCAGAATATCTGCGTCCGGATCTTGGACCCTGCTATATATTGACAGTAAACCGTGTCACAGAGGTCCACGAATGGACGCTAATACCTGGTACGTTTTGGTCATCACCGCGTTAGCGATGAGCGTTTCTCCGGGCGCGGGCGCGCTGAATACCATCAATACAGCTATGCAATTTGGCTTTATCCGAACGCTACCAGCAATTGCGGGCTTACAGTTGGGTTGGATGATTCAAATTGTGTCTGTGTCGGCGGGAATTGGGCTGCTGATTGTTTCATCGGCGTTTTGGTACGATGTTTTACGGTGCCTCGGAGCTATCTACCTCATTTATCTCGGAGCGACACAATGGCGCGCTAAAGCACAGGGGGTTGAAGGCCGAAAAAGGGGTTCTGTTGGAGACAATCCAATAAAGTTTGCTTGGGTGTCATTCTGGCGCGCGTTCTTAATCGATGTGTCGAATGTGAAAGGCACGGTCTTGTTAGTCGCCTTTATACCGGCTTTTTTGAACACCGGCGGTAGTCATCTGCAGCAATCCGTGATTATTACGGGAACCTTAATGGTTGCGGATATTATTGTGATGTGCGGTTATGCACTGGCGGCGACGTATATCGCTGATGCTTGGAGAGATAAGCCCTCACATATTCGCTGGATTTATCGACTATCGGGAACGGCAATGATCGCTATTGGCATCATGCTGATTGTTGAACAAGGTAGCACGCTCTAACAAGCGAGCTGAGTTTGTTCACCTAAGGCCGACGTCTCTTTGCATCATGCTGCTACATAAGTCATGTGGCCACCCAATGCTGCCTGAGCAGATTCGGTGGCCAATCTAATGATGGAGAGAGCAGTGCGTTTATAATTTACGCGATTGCGGGATAATCGGTGTATCCCTCAGCGCCTCCGCTGTATAGGAATTCTGCTTTGACTTCATTCAGCTGAGCCCCGTTTCTAAACCGCTCCACTAAATCCGGATTTGGAATATACGGCATCCCAAAGGCGACTGCATCGACGTCGTTATTGCTGATTGAGAGCGATGCTTCTTCTTGCGTGTAACCCATGTTACCGATCAAGTTCCCTTGGTAAAGGGCACGTGCTGGCGCGACAACATCGACAGGGCGGTTGCCGGCAAAATCACTGCGCATTAGGTGCCAGTATGCGAGATTCCGTGAATTGAGTTTCTCTGCTAGGTATGTCGTGTGGCCCACAGGGTCACTGTCGCTCATGCTATTAAAACCATTCAGTGGCGATGTACGAATTCCAACGTGGCTTGCATCCCAAGCGTCAATAACTGCGTCGACGACTTCCAGTAATAGCCGTGCACGATTTTCGATAGGTCCGCCATATGCATCTGAGCGTTTGTTGCTGCCGTCGCGTAAAAAATTGTCCAATAGATATCCATTTGCCGCATGTATTTCAACACCATCAAAGCCCGCAGCTTTTGCGTTCAGGGTCGCTTGGCGAAATGCATCAATGATTGACGGAATGTCTTCGATTGGCAGCGCTTTTGGTGTGGTATACGGTTTTTTGCCTTCCGGGGTGTGCACTTCGTCATCGGTAATCGGAATTGCGCTGGCGGCAACGGGTATTTTGCCCCCGTTTAATAGGGGGTGGCAAGCTCGGCCGCCGTGCCAAATTTGTACGAATATTTTTCCACCGCGGCTGTGAACTGCATCGGTGATTTCTCGCCAGCCCTCAATTTGAGCATCAGAATAGATGCCAGGCTCGTTCATAAAGGCTGATGTGCCTTCTTGAATCATCGTTGCTTCGGCGATGATCAATCCAGCGCCGGCTCGTTGCGCGTAGTATTCTGCCATCAGCGCATTCGGGATATGCCCCTGCGCCCGAGTGCGTGTTAGTGGCGCCATAACGACCCTGTTTTTTAGTTGTACGTTACCCAATTGAATGGGGGAAAATATATCGAGTGACTCCGACACAGTAAAATCCTCACTTGCTGTTTGTTAGATGTTGGGGTTAGATTAGAGCTCGTTTGAGTTGGAAACAATGGCTAAAAATGAAAGATATTGTTCGCGATTTAGAAACAATCGATTTTAGGACACTCACTATCTTTGTGACTACATGCAGGCTGATGAGTCTGACAAAATGTGCAGAATTGATGCAGTTGCCTAAATCGACCGTCAGTAAGGCGATTGTTAAGCTAGAAGATCATATGCAAGCACGTTTGCTGGAGCGATCTACCCGTAAGATGCATATTACCGATGCGGGAAATTTAGTTTTTGAGCGTGCTGCAATTCTTATCGATGACTTTCAGTCATTGCACACTGACGTGCTGGAGATGGAACAACAAGTACAAGGTTTGTTACGGGTTTCGGCGCCTCCAGCAATGGGTGATTATCTGGTTCAGCACGTGTTCTCTCCGTTCTTGCGCCAGTGGCCAAAGGCGAAAATTTCGCTGGAAGTATCCTATGGATTTGATGATTTATTTGCCGAAGGAATCGATATGGCTATTCGTGTTGGTCGTATTGTTGATGATCGTTTAGTTGCACGGGAGATTGGCTATACAACGCGCGTAGTGGTTGCTAGCCCTGCGTATTTGAAGAAGCATGGTACCCCTCGCAAGCCGGAAGACCTAAAAGATCACAAGTGTGTGGAATACCAGTACACGCCGGGTATTTCACCCTGGACGTTAGTTTCTGGTGGGCTCAGTGAATCGATTGAGGTCGACTGCAACTTCTTTTGTTCAAGCATCGAAGCGGTTAAGCGTGCTGCTGTTGAAGGCCTCGGCGTTGCTCAGGTGCCGGTGCATAATCTGGGGTGTGAACTTAAATACACTGACTTGGTGCAAATTTTACCGGAATGGCATGCGGTACCGATGCCGATTTATTTGGTTTATCGCCCCGGTGCAAATAAACCTCGTCGTGTTCGTGAATTGCTGTCGCATATCGTCTCGTTAGAAAAACACTTTCATTTTGGCTCCGAGCATCATCTATGTCAGGGGGGTGAATGCCCTGATTCAGAATTGGTCGAGAAGAAAGCGTGAAGGTTTGCTCGATGACGATGGTGATTTCGTATTGATCAACATCATGTTCTAGGATTTTTTCCTTGCCGTTGGTTTTATCGTGACAGGTCTGAATGATGAGTGTGTTGAAGCAAGATAGGGGCGCTATTGGTGAGGGAACAACCCACTTAGGTGCTGTGATAGCGCGGCCTAAGTCGGTTGTCGGTAATACGTCGTAGAGCGCGTGATTAATTATCCGAACTCAAAATGGCACATTTGTCGTCGTTATCACCACATAATGCGGCGAACTTTGCAGCGGCCTGGTATCCCGGCACACCGTTCGCCTCATTGGCGGGTGTTACAGCACTAGCGTCGGTAAACAAAATTGCCTCGTTACCCGACATTTTGCTACATTGACGCAGTGAGCTGACGTCGTTTTCAGAATCAACACAGATCAGGTTTCCTGTTTGCGTGCCTTGCACGACGGATTCGGCAAAACGCGTGATATAGGTGAAGACGTTTTTTGCGTGTGAAGCCACGTGTGCNGAATCGCTGACGCGCAGTTCTCCATTTTCTTCAAACGAGAAGGTTTGATCAGCGTTACTCAGTGCTGAGTTGACCGTACGTTCGAAAATTGGCCGTAGAAACGGTGAACAGAAAGTGCGAGATAAACCAAAATTCGATGCAATACCGTTGCAATTTTCGAGAACTGCTTTTGACAGCACAGATCGCCCATCGCTGTAGCAACTAAATTTATCGTCTTCGGCTGAGTAAGTGATGAAACCGAACGTTGATGTTGAATTTTCGGAGTCAACAATCAGTGACTCGAGGTTAGGGCAATCGCTAGCGGGTGTGCCGAAGTTCGGCGGTGTTTGATTACCCAACGCAAAATAACCAATAAACCAATCGTTTTCAGATAAGCCTAAGGCTTCTGAGATGTAGTTATTGATTGTACCGGCCGCTGTTGGGGCCGATCTGAATCGCTGAACGGTATACAGATAGGGTGCGTCACTAACGCCAGAATCTGTAAAAGGAATAATCAAATCATCGGCATCTCTACTGATGTCTAACGCGCGAATAACATCTAGGTTGGAAGACAGCACACCAAGAGTTCTACTCTGAGCTGATGGATTTGCGGCAACGCCAGACTCGTTAGCTGCAGCGGTCGTTGCGGCCATGGCAATACGGTATGTCGACGCACTGATTTTTTTCCGCGCAAGAATGGTTGCGCTATCTAAAGGTCCGTCCCCTATAGCTAGATGGCCTGATGTGAGGAGCTTCCAACGGGACGCTTCGATGTTGTCCATATCTTGGCTGAAGTCGACTAACCCGGGAGACATGATAAGAATGTTGTTAGGCATAAATTCTATGGTTTGCATTTCAGTACTGCCATCGGGCATGCGTTTTGCCAGATAGAATCGTCGTTTTTCCATTAATTCTCGATCGGAAAATCTGCGTGCGCGTTCGTGTTCGTGTTCACTGCCCGAGGTGGCGGTGAGATGCGCGTACGCTTTACCAACAGATCGGATATCTTGAGATCCGGTGAAGCGCATCGCTAATGCCATAACGTGAGCATCATTTTCGAATGCGTCATGGGATTGAGAAAAATCGATATTGCGCATCCAATCGCGTGTGTCTCTGGATCAAACGTTGGTAGGGCAACCCGCTCTCTGTTTGAATCGGTATCGATGGTTTGTACGAGTCTCGCAAAGTTCATGTGACTATTGCAGTTAAATAACATGCTGTCGTCATCGCCACATTTTTTTTGATTGAGTACTAAATCTCTAATACCGATATGGTTTTTACAAATATCGTTATAAGCAGGGAGCTTACCGATCAGCAGCCGACAGACTTCGCCCAGCTTATATTTGAATTCACCGTTACTATTGGTGTCTTGAGATGCTTGATTTGCGCGTTCAACTTCTACACCTGCAAGTGGTGCATCGATGACCTGCCCGGTCAACTCAAGTGGTTGAAGTTTTGTTGAAGTTTTGTTGAAGAATCATTGGATTCGTCATCACATGCTGAAAGAAATCCTGTTAGTACCAATACGACAACTGACGCCTTTTTCGTCAATTGCATATCAAGCCCCCTATGTAGATTAATTGATCGAATTTTAACCTATAGGCTATATCTCGAAGGCCAGCAAACACGGAGAGATAGGCGGGAGGAGAGTAAAACCAAGAGAATTATGAAATGTGATGTTGTTTAGCTTAACTGCGAAGGTTTATAGAGCTAGGGTTTTGCACGGGTTGATGTAAAAATTCATTTGTCAGTTGATATTCAACCCATTAGACCACCAGTAATCACTTTGTCCACTCGTTTGATGCGATCAATTCATCAATAAATTCAATCGCTTATATCTACTTGATTTGACGTTTTTTACTGTTTCACCGGTGTAAATCGTGTTAGCTTCGGGTTGTCGTATTGGAGAAGACAATGAATACGAGAAGATTTGTACAAACGGCGTTGCTACTTTTTATCGACATCATTGTGTTTGGTGGGCTGTATCTGGCATTTGGATTGACGGCTGCGATAGTGGTCTGCATAGGGACAAAAGCGTTCGGGCTTGTAGTGGTATTGGCCCGATTACCCCGTTATCTGCGTTTAAGGCAGTCATCTAAAGTGCTTAATGAAAAATTACGTTTACGGCATGACAATTCAGACTTTGTTTTGAGCGACCAAGACATGCATGGCCTTCGGAATCTTATGTTTGTAGGCATTTATAACCACGTTGTGGCGTTTATGCTGGTGCCTGGCCCTTTGTCTGATCTGATTGGCGGGTTTTTGGTATTTCCGCCAACGTCTGATCGTCTTTTAGATATGTTTATGGATATGGCGTGGCAAGCACAGCGTGATAAAGTGCAGTCATTGAGATAACATTGATTGTTAGCTGTGCGACACTTATGAAGGCGTTATCTCTGCAGGTGAGGGTTATTTGGCGCGTTTGCGAAAACGCGTTTTTTTGCTCACTGGCTTAACCCGTTTAACCGCCAATCATAAGGTAAAAACGAGATAGTCATCTTGCCGCTGGTGAGTTGACTGCTTTGTTCTTCGGTTAGACTCAGGCTGTTTTTGTAAAGCGCTAAGAATGCACCTAAAGAAGCTGCACCTCGGAAGCCTTTTTCAAAATCTCCACGATACCAGTCAAAAATCTTCGATACCTGCATCTTGCTATCGGCATAGCGATTTCGGGTTTTATCCCCAAGAAAATTGTTGGTTGCGCTGTCGAGCTGTTGGTCAATCTTCTCACCGATAAAGGCACTGTTTTGCAACGCAGGACAACCGATACTGGCGCAGTTAACGGCAAAGTGGATACGTGGGTCATTGTATCGACCAGACCCGCGGATTAGGCCATGTTCAATATCATCCAGAGATCGTTTTTCGCCAAGTAGTTCGATAACGGGTTTTTTCCACGGGTTCTGAAACCAAGATCCAAGTTCTTTAATGGATTTAATGTCCGGGTACTTCTCCAGGATGCGTTTGACGGTGACAGCGTTGTAGGCATTGATTAAAAAGGCCAGTTGCTCATCTTTAGACCAGTGATCAAATGCTGGGCGTGTGACGTCGGATATCGACAAGAGATACTGGTTGAGTAACTGCTCATCTTTTTGCATGCCTGCATAGTCAACCTCGGAGGCATGATTGTCGTTGATCATCACAACATGACGGTGCACCAGAATTTGCCAATCGTTGTGGTTGAATGGGGCGCTGTTTACGAAAGTGCTATTCATACCGAGCAGAATAAACAGTGAAGTTATACGAATGAGCTGGGCTTTTAATGCGGTATTTGCCGGCATTGGAGCTCCGTGGGTAGCGATTTGACATGCTTGAACTATGGCAGAGGGTGCGGCAGCAAGCCAATCACGTTTTTGTCACACCGCGGGGTTTTATTGGAGAGCATATACTGTTTCAGGTCTCGGGTTGGTCATCCGTTGGGCTTGGAGAATAATGGGTCAACTGATCGTGGCAGTATTTGCGTTAAATTAGTTCGCATACGAACCAATAGATGTTATCCATGGATAAACGACTGTTCTTTTTGCTCAACATGGCACAGAAACGCGTGTTTTCTCATGTGAATAGTGAGAGTGAAGCGCTGCTCGACGTATCGGTAACACAATTGGGCGCATTGATGTTGATTGGCGCTATGCCAGGTGCAACACAAAAAGATGTTAGCAAGGTACTTGGGCTATCGAAGGCGAGTGCGTCAGGTTTGATTGATCGCGTGGTCGTAAAAGGATTGGTCGAGAAATCTATGAGTGAAACCGATAACCGCGCCGTTAGCTTGTATTTGACTGACAGGGGAAAAACCAAAGCTGCCAACGCCAAACCCCATTTGGCAAACTTGAATAGTGCTCTAACCGACGGCTTTAGTGATGCAGAAATCGATACGGTTCTGCGTTTTTTGAATACTATGATCAACAGGTTTTGATATGTCTGTATCTGAACACGCGGTGTTAACACCGGCAGGGCATCACATCGCCGTGCGAACCTACGAACCAAATTCTACGCCACGGGCGGTTGTTGTCGTCGCCGGTGCTATTGGCGTCGCCCAGTCGCATTATGCAGATTTTGCGGGTTGGTTGGCTGAGCAGGGTTATGCGGCGATTACGTTTGATTACGAAGGTATTGGTGATTCCATTGCAAATCATGTTCGTTACAGCAAAAGTGACATCTTGTCGTGGGCTAACCATGATTGCCCTGCGTTGTTGGGGTTTGCCCGTGATTTGGTACCTGGTGTGCCACTGAATTGGGTTGGGCACAGTGTTGGCGGGCACATGTTAGGGATGATGAAAGACACTCGTGGTATCGATAAGGCCATCACTGTTGCTTCCGGTAGCGGCTATTGGCGAGAAAATTCGCCGCCGACAAAACGTGTAGTTTGGGCGCTGTGGTATCTGCTCGTGCCGATGGTTGTTCCTGTTTTTGGTTATTTTCCGGGTGATAAAATCAATATCATTTCGGATTTGCCCAAAGGCGTTATTTGGCAATGGCGTAAGTGGTGTCTGAACTCAGATTATGCCGTTGGTGTGGAGCCGGGCATGCAACAGCGCTTCGATGAAGCGAATTTTCCGATTACCGGTTTTTCGTTCAGTGACGATGAGATGATGTCTCAAACGAATGTCGATCGACTGCATGGGTATTTCCGTGGTACTGATCCGAAAATGGTGCGCGTATTGCCGGTGGATATTGATGCGGCACGTATCGGCCATATCGGATGGCATAAATCGCGTCATCAGGCATTTTGGGAACGCTTTATCCATCCTGAGATTGTCATCAGTAACCCTATCTAAAAACTTTGCCGGCAGGCCGTTCTGGCTTGCCGCTGTGTCGATTCTCGCTTTGTACCGATTTACTCGGGATGTTTTTTTTCTGCCTTCCAACAACCAGCATCTGTGATATTTATTGGCTCAACCTTCTGCTAAAGATGGGGCTAGTTCTTAAGCCCGTGTGCAACCTTTACGCCGATACAGAGCAGACTAGACTTAAGCAACGGTGAACAATCTTGGCTGCCACGAACCTACTCGCATGCTCGTGACAGCCAATGCGGCTTACAAACGTAATCAACGCGATAACACTATCGTTGCGTCAGTCGTTACACGTCGAGCTATATGCATGATCGAGAGTCACCGGTGATGGATGTTTGTTTGTCATCGAACAAGGTTTGCACGGCCCAATGATAATCCTCGTAAAACAGGCATTGATCATAGATGCGCCAGAGATTCAGAAATTTTGCGCCTACGCGGAGCGTACTTTCTATGCCCAAGTTTAGTTCCAGTAACTTGTCCATTTTTTTCTATCGCCGTTTGAATGCGCTCTCGCACCAAAGCTCGCCGGATCTTGACGCTGAGTTTATCGCGGTCAACCAGGTATTGGTTGATATCTACAACCAATGGGTTCAAGCGCCGAATAAACAAGGTTTTGCTGAATCCACCATTGCCGCTCAGTTTGATAATGACGATATGCGCAGTTTATTGGGTGAATACTTTAAGGTGCTTGAGCAAAAGGCCTATGAGCAAAATAAAGAACCCATTCTGATCGTAGATAAGTTCATTGGGCGTATAGAGGCAACGTATGAGGGAACGACCGGAGACCGTGCGCGCGCCCTGCGGGTCGGGGATGCCATCAATCAACAGTTACAAGGGTTAACCTTTGTTGGGCAGGATGACATCTCGAGGGGTAATCAGGTGGATGACATATCCGTTGATGATGCCTTGTTGCTTGGTCAGGAAGCACAGCCGATGAAAACCGGCGATTTGCCTGCTCCAACGGATCCTCAAACTTTGTTTGAGCCCGTTAACGATGCCGTGATGGACGAGAGCAACAAACTCGGGTTGAGAAAACTATTCGGCAAGAAAAACAAGGCGCCTGAAAGCTCAACATCTGAGACGAAACCTTCCGATATAGAAGCAGCCCGGGTCAGAATCTCGGGTGATCCGCATCCGGTGTACGACCCTGCACCGAGATCGTCAGGTTATCTTGATACCGGTGCTGTATCACGATTATCCCCGGGGAAACCCACAGCAAGCGTCAAAGCCTATAACAAATATGTCGCCAACTATATGGCTGACCTTATTGATACTGTCGGAGCCTATCGGCAGCCCGGTGCCCATGAGGTTAATCCTGCATGGCTAAATAAGGTTGCAGATTTACAAAGTTACTTCGATGGGCCAGCTTTTCGATTTTCTCGCGAAATTGCAATATCGCGCCAGCTTGGATATTTTGAGCCGGATTTGATTCAACGATTGCAGGGTTTTCGCCAAGGTGTCGAAAGCATCGTAGGGCATAAGCTGGATTTGAACATTGATGCTGAAGCTATACCAACAGATGTACCCGGGCACACAATCGCCGAAAATGTTGAATCTATGGATGCCGCGCTTCAGCAGGCTACAATTTACTGGGATTCGCTGTCGGTAGAGCAGAAGGCCGTTGCAAAATCGTTTGGTTTCGATCAAAAAAGCAACAAAAAACTGATATCCCTGCGCAAACAATTGGGTAAAAACCCCGCTGGGTTGGATGATCTTTCTCATAAGGCGTTTGCTGAATTCATCAAACTCGAAAAAACCAAAGGGCGAATTACACGCCCGGATGATGTCTCTGCTCGGTCGACAGACCCTCTGGAGACGGTATTGCCTTGGGTTGAAGAACTCACCCCAGCACTGCGACTGCAACGTTTGCAGGATTCGAGTTTTGAACCAGTGCTGCTAGGTGGCGATATGGCCCGAATGTCGAGAGCTGCAGTGAATCAACAGCAAAGTTCGTTTGAGCATGCTGTTGCAACCAATATACCGGGTGTCGATGTGGGTTATGACACGTCATATGATCAAGCCGATCGAGCTTTTAAAGTCCTGCAAGCCGGGTTGGCGGATAAAAGCAGCCCAGACCGAGCGGCGTTTGCTAAACAGGTTTTCACGGCGGGAGCGCTTGCAGAGGGCAAATCGGATTTTTTTCAATACCTCTATGGGTCAGACAATCCGGCACTGGTTCTCGGCTTTACCAATATCGAGGGGCGCCAGGAGGAATTCGAAGTCTTGGCAAGAACCTCACGGGCAGGTTTGAATGATGACGATGGGCCACACGGTGCAATTAAGGTGTCGTTGGGTTACAACGGTAGTGTCGACGATGCATTGGCCAATACCTATCACGAGTTGTCGCATGCGATTAACTTTGCGGGATTTAGCACTCATACTGCCAAGGGCGAGCCGGCCGGTGACCATGCGTTATTTTTAACGCCTAACCGACGCGTAGTTTGGGGGCATGGTGTTGAAGAACGAACAGCCGTCGGTTCGCGGTTTCTAGGTGCTGTGCCCTTTGAGGTGCAAAACCCAGAGAATATTCCGATCGGATGGATTAACGAAAACACGTTTCTACAACTGCGCGGTTTGCCTGCGACTTTGTTATACGCAGCCGATACTCAGTCACGTCAGACGACGGCATCGAAATCTTTTTATATACCTGAAGACAGTATTCCTGAAAGTCTGAAGGGAGTTACCTTTGAAACCAGATCACCGTACTTCGCGAATCAATACGAAGTTTTTACCTATCTGAATCAAACACAAAAGCAGTTGCAACGGTTGCGGAATTATAAAGATGCGATGTTCAATCATGACAAGTACGGTATGTCTGAAGTCGGTTTGCGGGCGGTCAGCGACGCCTATGACGAACTGAGTCAACACATACTGTCTGAATTGCCTAAGATATCGGATGCAGCTGCATTGGGCGCTTATGAATTTGTTCATGTTCACCACCACAAGATCAACAGTGCAACGGGGGAATTCGAGTCAAGATCGCCTGAGTCTACCCTGATTCCCATTTACGATATCGTGGGTACAGTAGGGCAGCAACTTGATGATCCCAAGCTGCAATCAGCATTTGACGATAACGTACGAGTGTCGATTCGGAAATACTACACCTCAGTATTTGCCGATAATCCGGAGTTGGCAGAAATGCTGCGGCACTATACCTATAATATCGACCCGCGAAAGTTTCGGGGTAAATACACGACAGATCTGTCTGCGCTAGATAGCCCGTTTGGAATATTTAAACCGTCGCTCACCGCCGCTGAGTTACTGGCCTATCAAGGGTTTGCGAAATCTCTTGGCATAGCTGAAACCATTAATGATACATCCACTGCAAACCCACAAGATTACCTGACGCTTCTTGCCGCATTTGACAAAAAAGCGTCTCAGACGGGTATGACAGCTGACCAAAAATCGCAAACTTTACTCAAGGCATCAGAAGCAGCATTTACTGAGTTAAATAACGGGCAGCAGGATTTGCGTGCTTTTGTCGTCGGTATACATCGGTATTTGCAGTCGGCGGATGCTGAGGTGCAAGTAAGCTTTAAAAATGACGATTTATTTGGTCACTTGCTTTACAACAAGCCTAGGAGCAATACACAGCCGACAGTCGTACCGAGTGAATCGGTTGACGGCGATGGTTCATCGCTCACCACAGGCGGGGAAGCCGTTGCTGGAAAAAACGGGCAGCCTGCTAGCACTAGCAAAGACAGCTCAGATAACAACCCGCTAACGACACCGCAAGGCAGCGATTCCCACAACGAAAAAACCAACCTTAACACCGGAACCGATATTGCCGACGGCGCTGGAGGCCAAGATTCTGGTACTTCGTCGCGCCCGGCGTTCGGTCGACAAACTGGGATGACAGATACTAACGGTTCGAAAGATTCTACTGGCACATCACGCCCAACATTTGGTCGTCAACAAGGCGTATCTGGCGGTACGGTTACTGATGACACTGCATTAAGCGGCGTGGGTAAGGTCTTCACTGATGCGGGGGCATCGACGAATCGATCCGGTGGGCCTAAATCGAAGCCGATTTTCAACACATTTACCGATCGAGGTAATGACGCTACTGCTGACGGAAAATTCAGCGGATATGCGGCTCAATACCTATCGGAGCTGGGTGATGCTGTTGGTAGCTTCCGGCAGACTGAGTTCCATGACGCAACCCCAGCCTATCTGGATAAAGTCGCTGCACTTCAAGGATATGCCGATGGCCCAGGGTTTCGTTTTGCTCGCGAAATCTCATTATCTCGACGGATCGGATATTTTGAGCCTGATCTACTACAGCGGCTGCAAAGCTATCGCGACGGTATCGAAGATATTATCGGGCACAAGCTATCACTCAGTATTGACGAAAACACTGCACCCTCGGAGGTACCAGGCCAGAATGCCATTGAAAACGGCATGGCGCTGCGGCGATCGTTGACGGACGCGAGCCGATATTTCCTGAATTTAAGCGACGACGAAAAAGCCGTAGCGGCATCGTTCGGGTTCGACGAACAAAGCCGCAGGGGGTTATCGTCTCTCAGTCTGCAGGTGCTTAAAAACCCGGATAGCCTCGACAGCGTTGCTAAACAAGCCTTCTCTGAGTTGATTAAGCTCGACAAAACGGTTGGAAAATTAAGCCGACCGGATGATGTCTCAGCTCGTGAATCGCAGAACAGCAAACTCAAATTGTCATGGGTTGATGATTTGACGCCGGCACTTCAGTTGAAACGCCTGCAGGATGACAGCTTTGAACCGATTTTAATCGGCGCCGACCTCGATCGTCAGCCCGGGGTACTCCCAGGCCAGGAAAACTCTTCGTTCGAACATGCCATTCAAACCAATATTCCAGGTGTCGATCTGGGTTATGACAGCTCTCCAGAGCAGGCTACGAGAGCTCTGCAGGTATTGAATGCAGGGCTAACCGATAAGAGCTCACCCGACAGAGTCACCTTTGCGAAACAGGTATTTACCGCAGGTAAAGTCGCTGAAAAAAACACGGATATCTTCAACGGTGTGTATGCTAGTGATCGCCCGGCGCTGGTTCTTGGTTACTCCGGCGTTAGCGGTGCTCGTTCGGGAGAGACTGCATTGGCGTCCACAACCCATGCCGGTTACGACGATGAGAGCGGTATTCATGGCGTTATCAAGGTCACGCTGGGTTATCGCGGCAGTGTCGACGAAAGTTTGGGTAATGCCTACCACGAGTTGTCGCATGCGATAAACCAAGGGGCATTTTCCCCCGAGATTAAAAACGGTGAAAAATACGGTGAATTCGGATTGAAATTGACCGCTGATAGAGATCGTTTGGTCTGGGGGCATGGTGTTGAAGAACGCTCTGCCGTCGGCAGTCAGTTGCTCGGGCAGATGCCTTTCGAGGTGAGCGAAAAAGCCGGTGTGCCAATCGGGTGGATCAGTGAAAATACCTTCTATCAACAGCGTCATCTTCCGGCGAGCCTTTATTATCCGGCAGATACAGAATCCAAAACGACGACAGCGACGAAGACCTTTCATGTCGCTCAAGAAAATATTCCGGAAGACCTAAAGGAAGTGACCTTCCCGGCGGAATCCGAGTACTTTGCTAATCAATATGACGTGTTTGCGTATCTCAATGATGTACAAACGCGATTGCAGCGTTTGCGCACCTATCGTGACGCCATTGTCTGGAATAAACAGCTAGGCATTGATGATAGTAAGCTGCCGCAAATCACGCGTGAATATAAAAGCTTGAAAGCCACGGTTGAAGCCGAGCTGCCAAAGCTGGCGGAAGCATCGGCACTGGCGAACTTTGAACACGCAAAAGTCCATCGTCTGAAAATTAAAACCGNCGCACAAACATTCAAAGAGCGTTCGCCAGAATCCTACCTAGCACCGGTTTATGCGTTAGCGGGGGCAATTGGTCAGCAATTGGAAGATGTTCATGACGTTAAAACATTTAACCAGAAAACCTCGGAAGCCGTGGCTAAATACTATCGCCCGTTGTTTGCAGACGACACTGAAAAGGCCGCCGAATTTGATACTACGGTCGGTGAATACTCGCCGGGGTTGTATCGGGCTTCACATACGACAGATCTATCTTCTTTAAGAAAACCCTTCGGATTGTTCGATCAACCCTATACCGAGAGCGAATTGCGTACGTATCAAGCGTTTGCCAAATCACTGGGAGTCGCTAGTGCAGATACGGCGATTGCATCGGCACATGATTATACCGATTTGCTCAAAACGCTGGGTGCCGCAACCCACAAAGATGGCTCCGCGCTTACAGCAAAAGAGCGAGCACAACGAATTAGTACCGCGGTGGATGACGCTTTGGCAGCAGTTGGCGATGGCGGTGATGCGACACCATTGGTTAAAGGCTTGAATGATTACTTAACTAACGCCACGCCCGAGTCTATCAAAGCGCTCAATGAAACTGCAGGTGTTACCCAGGTGTTGCCGCAGGTTTATTCACTTGAGGGTAAGCAGGTTGTTATCAGTGCTCACGAGCGTGCGCGCTTCGACTCATTCGTTCAATCGAATGAGCCATTGGTCACCGGTGTCGTTTTTGATGAGGAGAAAGGGCCGGTATTTACCGACAGCACTGGCAAAGAGATCCCGGATATCGCAAGCCTCGAACATGTGAGCCGATACGGTTTACTCGATGGAACGAGTTTTTTAACCGGCGACAACAAAGGGTTTCAGCTAGATGATGGTGTTGTTACGAAGTTAAAACACTATGCGAAGGAGCAAGAAGATGACTTCACTGACTCCGCCGGTGAAGCGCCACAGGCAGCGCTAAATGCGTTATCAGATCTACTGCGTGCTGTTAGCGTCTCAGATAATGGAACGGCTGCTGAAACGCAATTCCAACGAGATATCGAAGGTAAGCCTGGCGGGAGTAGTGAAACCGATGGGGCGTCGATGTCGAGGCCTTCAGCAGCGCAGGCGACTGCCGATAACTATGAGGGGTTCGAACGATTTGTCGCTGGTTACCTGGCGACAAATTCGCTTTCATCGGAAGCCGACGTAGGTAGCTTTTACCGCGCGTTGATTAAACAATACCCGCAAACTCCGGTTGATTACGTCGAGAAGGCACTACAGCAAAGTGAGTCTTTGCGATCATCATTGGAATATGCGTTTCCTGATCTGGCGCTCAAACAAGCACTTAATACTAGCCTCACCCAAGTGCGCGACCTTTCTCAGCTTCGCCACATCGCCCTAACGGCTCTGGCTGAAATAATCGATAACAGCGGTCTATCAAAACTCAGCGATGTCGAGATAGAAGACCAACTAGATCTTGTTAACGTTGATGAGTTTTCTGATGAAGACAAGATTGATTATCAGCGTAACTTGGATTTGTATCGCACTGCGCGCGAAAACCGGCAGCAATCAATCGATCAAACAACGACGGCGTTCGGGGTGCTTAATCTGCAACGATTGGAGCAAAGCGATCTTTACAGTTTGGCGGAGAATAAAGGCCGTTCGATACAGGATATTCTCAGTATCGTTAAAACTGAAAAAGATGCGCTGGGTCTATCAGCTGAAGACGTAACCAGGCTGGAGTTATTGGGTGGCTTCGATCAATATGCGGTTAATAATTCTGCCGCTGTTGCTGCGGTTTTAGATAAGGCCAATTTATCGACGTTATCGTTGAAAAAACAGCAGGCGTTTCAGCGTGCGAGGGAGTCTGTCGATAGGGCGAATCAACGGCTCTCTCAACGGCTATTGACCGGTGAAGATATTCCGAATGCATTTTACACACGCGATAATCTCACCGAAGAGGCAGTTGCCGGGCTTCAGGAACAACTGGTAACGACACAATCGCGTCAAGAATCAGTTAATACGTCTGTTGCAAAAGTTCTTGATGCCCCAACGTTGTTGCAATTACGTGCCCATGGCAACAGCGAAGCTGTGCTGCGTGATGTGGTTATTCGTGCTGGCGGTGCAGAGGTATTCTCCATTGAGTCACAGCTCGGCGGTTTGTTTAGCCGAGATGCCTCAGAGGTCGTCGCTAATCTGTCGGTTAAAGATTTCCGTGAAATCATTAACGGGTCGGTTAGCGCGCAGTTGTACGGCGGTGCTGATCCGATAGATACGCGCTTGGGTGTTCCTGGTTCGTTGCGCCAATCGATTGACCACTTGGAGAGTTATCGGAAAAATTTTAGCGACCCGGCGCATTTTAATCAATTTGCTGCGCGTTGGTCGCAGGCGGTATTGGACACTGCTGCTACCATCGAGCCGCTTGACCCTGAGCACTTTGGTGCAGAATTTCCACAAACCACACTCGACGCGCTTAACGGCTATCTTGAGCAAAAAGGCGCGGGCATTGGTCTTGATACTTTCGATGGTGATCAAACCGTACTGGATAAACTGGCGGCGAGTACTTTGTCAGATACAGATGCAACAGGTAATAGTGCTGCCGCACCGTTAATTCAAAAGAATACAGATACACCCTACAGTGAATACGCCGCAAGTTACATTCGGCAGCTGAAAGAAGCCGTTGGTATTTATCGAGACCCTCAGTTACAACGTCCGTCACTCGATTGGCTAAATAAGGTCGGGGCGCTGGATAAATTTGTCGATACCGATATTGCTCGAGTTGCCCGTGATGCGGCAGTCGGCTCAGATTCCGGTCATTTTCGTCAAGGGTTCGGCGATGATTTGGTTGCGTTGCGTCAACATGTCGAGTCAACGATCGGTGAAAAGCTGACACTGGATATCGACACACAGCCGGTCATTGAACAACCTGCGCAGTCTGATCCGAAAGTCGATGCGGCGTCGTTGGTGCAATCCATCGATAAGGCGGTTGAATATTGGAAAGGGCTAGATCATTCTTATCAGGTTGCTGCCCGCAACGGGTTGGGTATTACTGACGAAGATATCAAGTACTTGTCGATTGCGCGCGATGCCGTTAGTGACGATGTCGCCGAAGCGCAATTTCGAGCACAACACGTGTTTGACATTTACAATAAGTTTGACCGATTAGCAAGTTTTGTCAGTTCGCGCGAATCCAGCTCTGATACACCGTCGAATGCCATTGCCTGGGATACTAGTCTAAGTCGGAATTTGCAGGTTGAACGTTTAACCAACCCCGGATTTGAGCCGTTATTGATCGGTCGCTTGCAACGCATTAAGGATTCCACCCGTGTCGGAAGGAATGCCGAGAGGCTTAACGTCTCTGAAGGCGTCATCAGGTCCAATGTGCCGAACGTGCTTATCGGCGTTAACGAATCCTCTAGTGCTAACGACGCGTTACAGGTACTACGTCAAGGTTTAGGTGATGGCGCGCACTCGGATGATGGCGCGTTTGCGCGGCGGCTGGTTGATACCTCGGATTATGCTAGACCGCGCACCAAAACAGGCACTCGGCAATTATATGGCACTGACGAATCGGGCATTGTATTTAGTACTTGGCATGACGAACTGTCAGACATCGGTTTATCCTCAAATTCAGATTCTCGTGTTGTATCCGTTACGCCCGATTCTCAAATCGTCGATATTGCAGTGCCTATCTCTGGCAGTGTGGCCAAACACCTGCAGCAACTCGATGGCGAATTATCCCATATTCAGACCCAGCTCACGGCTACCAGCGATGATGAAGATAACTTCAGGGTTGTACTCGATGGTGAAACCATCGAGTGGGATAAAAACACAGAACGGGACATTGCGCAGACTAACTCTTCAAGCGCTGCGGCGTCTGAACGAGGGATCAACCTAGCATTACCTGAAGGGGCGAGTTTTACGGATCTAGCGTCTGCAAGAGGCTATTTGGGCGGTATCGATACTCAAATAGAACACGTTCGTTTGTTAAAAGCAGGTCTTGATTTAGACGCGAATAGTGCATCGAGCGACCGCAGCGCGATTGAAACTCAGTTGGAGAAAGAGCTCTCTAGCTTGCAGCAAGAAACACCTAAAATTGCCGAAGCCAATGCCTGGCTGCCGTATGCAGATTTAATTAACCCACAAACTGGGAAGCCTGCCGAAAATACGGTGCTCGGCACCGCGTTGGTAGAGCTGCGTGAGAATGCACGTCCAGACCTCGCGAAGTACAAAGGTGTCCTTGATATCCATGAATACACCCAGTTTCTTAATCATTCAGCGGCACAAATCTATCGCCCTTTATACCCTCAGTTGCATGGTGAACACTTCACTCAGGTACTGGATCAACATGTACCGGTTCTGAAGGCGTCTGCTGCAGCGAAGGATCCTTTATTTAGTCAGTCTAATGCAAAAGTATTTGCCTCTTCTGATGCAACGGAGGTTCGTGCAAAAGCGATAAGAGCATTCGCCAAGCGCTTGGGGTTGTCAGATAGCCTAGAAAAAACGTCTGTAGGCACCGAATCCGATTACGCTAAGCTGATTCGTGAGGCCAACGGGAATAGCACTGATTCAGTTGAACAAATCGATAATGCGATCCGCATCATCGAAGCCGGGAACGCTGCAATCGCCGAATTTTCCCAAACGGGTGGTGATCTAACGCCATTCGCAAACGCATTGAACGGGTTTCTTGATAACGACTCCACAGAGATTCAACGTTACATCTTCGGTGAAAACGGTTCGGTCGTCAGTGCGCTCGATCGTCTGGAATCGGTTGGCGGCAAAGCCCTAACCGTCGATGCGGCAACACGTGAGTCGTTGTCGCAGTATCTTGGCAGCGATGCAAACCGAGCTTTGACATTAACGGGCGGCGAAAAAGGTGTGTTTCAGTTTGCGTTGGAAGGCGGTACGCGTGTCAACATGCCAGCGCCAAAGGGCGCGCAGGCGTATGATTTGGTCGATGGCAGTCGTTTTTATCCTGCGTCGTCCATCGACGATAAAGCGCTAGTGCTCAACAAAGCGCTAGCAAGTCGGCTCAATTGGTTGGAATCTCCCACACTGGATGCAGACCCCACCTGGGTGCGTTATGCATTTGATTACAATGCTGCGCAAGATGCACCAGAAACCTTTGCAACAAAACTGAGCCGCAAGATTGCGCAATTTGACTCGGATGCACTAACCACAGGCGGAGCAACGGCAACGGATGCATTTTCGACATTAATGTCGAAAACAAATCGATACGTTATTAATTTGAGAGCTGAAGCACCCGAGCAACTGAAGGGTTTCTACCAGGCATTAAATAGGGCCTACGACGGGCGCCTTGATCAGTTTTATCAGTCGGCGGCTTCGGTATCGCAGTTTAAAGGGGCGACGTTGGATAACGCCTTCCCCGATCTCGCTTTGACAGCGCAGTTTCAAGAATCCCATCAAAGTGTGTTGCGATTAGAAAGCACTCAACTCGCAGCGCAACAAGGTTTGGCCGAAATCACTCGACAGCCTGATATTGCCAGTGCTGCAACCCACGTGGATGCTGAGCGGGCAATTGCCGAGTTTGATCCATCGACGCTGNCGGCGCGCCAGCACGCAGACTTTGACACCTTGCAACAGCTGTATCGAGCTTCGACTGACGCCATAGCCTCAGAGCGAAAAAGCCTACAGACTTCATTGAATCGTTTAACCGGCCAAGAGGCCGAGTTATTTAGTGCCCGAGGCACAGCCACTCTGGTAGAAGATGCGACGCGCGCGGCATTCGAAATCGGGCGTTCAGGCGAACCCACTGGGATTCTAACGACCGAGCGATTGCGAACTGCCAAGGTTACTGACGCTGCTCGCCAGCAATTTGATGCTGGCACGCAGGCAAGCAACGTGGCGGTGCTTGAGCGTTATCTTGGTGAAGAACAACTCGGTTCATTTTTTGAAAATACCGGTGGTGCGCAACATTATACGATCGATGAACAGTTAGGGCGCTTGTTTGAGCAGCACGGTGCCGAGTCAGTTAGCAGAATGACACCTGAGCAGCTTGGTCGGATTGCAGATGTTGCAACGGCCGCAAACATCAGAGAGGGGCGATCTATCTCAGAGGCCGCAAATGGTTTGGTATCAGAATTACAGTCGAGCGTGCAGAATCTTGATAGCTTGCAGCCGGCATTTAACGGCGATGCCGCTGCCTTTGACCGATTTGCCAGCCGCTGGAGTCAGGCCGTACTCGACACAATCCCGGTGGCAGAAACCTACGGCGCTGATTTTGGTCACGGGTTCAACAGTGCAACATGGAAAAACCTGTCGAGCTACCTAAATCAGAATCGCCAAGAGATTGGTGATGCGTACGCGCATTATCAGCGTATTCTGGATCAGCAGACACCCACCGCTGAAGCTGGATTGCCGAAACGTGCGTTTCAGGATAGTTCAGAAGACTCCTTCGCTGTTGCTGAGGGGGCGGAGGTTTACACTGATTACGCCAGCGGGTATCTCGCTGAACTCACGGGAGCGGTCGAAGCTTATCGATCACCACAAAGCAAATCCGTTGACGTTGCCTGGCTTGATAAAGTTGCGGCATTGGACAACTATGCCGATGGAGCGACATTGCAATTTGCACGTGAAATTGCCATCAGTCGTCAACTAGGACACTTTTCACCGGATCTTCCTGAGCGGCTCGATCGCTTTCGCTCGGGCATTGAAGGGATCATTGGTCATGAATTGAATCTGGGTGATGATGTGAGTCAGGCGCCGTTGCGCGTTCCCGGAAATGTACCCGCAGAAGAGCGCCTAGCATTGGCGAATGCAATTACGAAGGGCCTTGATTACTTCAACAAACTGACGCCGGAACAAAAAGACTTCGCACGCAATAGTTTCCGCTTCAGTGATCGTGATGCCGATGCGCTAAGAACACTAACGACGGATCTTGGTAGTAGTGACGCCCCTTTAACAAATCAAGCCAGAGACGCATTTGGCCATTTGAATAAACTCGATGGTGCCGCCATCGCTTTTGATCGGCAGGGAACATCGCCAGCCCCGGTGGACAACCCGATACCTTGGTCGGAAAACCTCACATTCAACCTCAATCAAGAACGGTTGGTGTCGGACAACTTTGAAATACGTATTGTCGGTGCTGGAACAACCGCGCTTATCAGTCCGTCAGAAGCGTCTGAAGGCGCGCACGCTCAGGTTGATCGCACGAATATCCCTGGCGTGAGTATTGGATCGGATGGATCTCACGAATCGCGTTCAGGCGGTCTTTCTTTGCTTCAGGCCGGGTTGGATTCAAAATTACCGAACGAACAGACAGTCTTCGCACGACAGCTAGCAACGGCAGCGTCGTTAGCTGAATTACATGGAAATGAACTAGATTCGCGCTTTGGATCTACCCGTGAAGGGGTTGTCATCGGGTTAGGGGAGGGAACAGGGCAGTTGGTTATTACTGACAATGCGAGCGGTGAAACTCGTGCATCGGCTGAAATTCGAATTAACAGGGATATCCCGGTCGGTGATCAGTTGAGTGATTTGGTCGGGCAACTCGGCCGATCCATTACGGCTAACAGCTTTTCTGCTGATGGCCGTTCTTCATCTGGGTTAAACAAGATACAGATCACGCGTGATAAAGCGGTTCGCTATAACGATGGCATTGATGAACGACTGACGACGGGTATTGGTGTTGTTGGTGATAATCCATTTACCCGACCAGTCGATACACCCGCAGGTTGGATTAATGAGAATAGTTATCGCGCAGCTGCTGGCCTGCCTGCCAAAGTTGCTTTACCGCCTGAGGGCAAAAATGGCACTGAGACCTCTGCGGCTAGCACGTTACGCATTAGTGATAGTGCGCTAGCGAATAGTGAGGCCAATCAGGCGTTACCCAAGGGGGCTTCGTTTAAGTCTGCTGCTGATGCATATGCTTATTTGAATGATATACAGGTACGATTGAACAAACTTCGTGTTTATCGGCAAGCGCTTGATGAGGGTAGTATATCCGAGCAGTTGTCAGACAACGCTCGTCAGGACATCACTAAAGCGATTACACAAGAAGAGAGTATTATCAAGAAGGCCGTACCCAAACTTGCCGAGGCAACTGTATGGGCAAGCTATCAAAAAGTATTGGGCGATGAATACCCTGATTCAAATGAAGTCATCGGGCGTTTGGAGGATACCGCCGTTGCAGTGCTACAAGGGCTAGATCAAATCGAGGGAGCGCACGGTACCGGAGGTGTGGCCGAAAAATATCAGAAAGCACTGCGTACACGTACGTTGAATGCGTATAAAAAAATTGCAGCAAGGGATGTTGATATTAATTTCTTATCAACGGCAGACGCGTTTTTTAAACAGGATTTGAGCGCTCGGGTTTCGTCATCGCCGAACGATCTTTCGGCTCTAGGACTTCCTTCGGGTATTGTTGACCCGAGCATCGCCCCCGGTCGAGTCGCCAGCTTAGAGGCATTCAATCGCGCGTTGGGCAGCCCAGCCGAACTTAGTGATACCGCCAGTGGCAGTAAGGCTGATTTCTTACGGGTGATCCATGCGTACGATCGGGAACACGGCGCTGATAAGTCGCCCGATGTTCTGGCAGAGGCCTATACCAATGCTGTGAATGATGCGTTAGGCGCAATTCCTGCTGAGGGTGGCGATATAACACCATTGGCGAGTGCATTTGCTGACTATCTGAATAATGAAGCCCACCCAGACAAAGTTGCGGCACTTAATCAGCAATCAGGCGTTATCCGCGAACTTGGCAAAGTAGACGCAGTGAACGGGCGTCCCTTGCACATAGACACTGACGTGCGTGGTGAATTAACTCGCTCATTGGATGGTGCGATTTCGGTAGTGACCGGGGCGCGTGTCAATCCGGATGGGAAATTTGAATTTATTACTGAATCTGGCGGCAAAATTGCCGGTTTCGACGGCAACACCCCCTATCGAACGATTCGTTATGGTTTATTTGACGGATCACAACTTGTTGAAGGCGAAACCGCACCGGGGCAACGTGTTACGCTAAAACTGCCAAAACGATTCGGTGATCTTGAGCGTTGGCTTGGCTCTGATGATACCTCCATTACTGATTCTCGTGCCTTGCAAATTCCGTTGGTGTTTGTTCGTGATGAAGGTCCCGGCGCGTTTAATCAGTTAATTGCCAGAAAACTCGCCGTGTTTGAGAAGGCCACTGATAAGCCACAGATTTCCAATGAGGTAACCCAAAACCTCGGTGTATTCCTGAAAGATCTTGCGCAGTATTCCCGAAGCTCCGATCCCGCGATTCAGCAATCATTACCTGAGTTACGCAGGGCAATTCGTGAAACGATTGGCGGAAACCACGATAAGTTCTTTAGCGATGTATTACGCGATCAGCCAGACGTTGGCGCGCAATTGGTAGACGCATTCCCTGAAATAGCACTCAATGCCAGTAGTTATGGCCTTCGAACACAAGTGATTCATCTGGATGCATTGCTTCGATCAATGATTGATACGGCATATAAAGTCTTGGGAGAGCAAACACCGAAGGGTGTGTCGCCGGATGAGCTTATAACACGTCTGAACGATGCAGATACCGTTGCGCTAAACCCTACGGAACTTGAGNCCTTCCACCGTCTGGTTAAGTCAGCTGATAACCTGACGCAAACCTATAACGAGCAAAATACGGCGTTTGAAGATGCTGTTGATCGCCAGGGCGATATTCGCGAAGAAATCATGACGATCAAAGATCCAGAAAAACAGCGGGCTCGCATTCAGAATTTTACTGAGGAACAAGTCAACACCAACACGGCAACTCTCCAGCGCGGTTATAACTCCATCGTGCGTAATCTTGATATGGCAGTATTTAATGCCGTCGACCGCTCTCAATCGGAAGCGGTAGAAACCAGTTTGTTGGCAGCTGTTATCGATGGCGTTGGCGGGCCTTCAGCGTTTTCACTCGAAGCCCAATTACAGCGGCGCTTATCTGAAGCCGACGGTGACCCGATTACTCAGAACGATATTGTCGACATGCTCAAGCTCAGTACGGTTACTAAGTTTGAAGCCGGCGTTGATCCTCAAACCGCAATAACGGAAGTATACAACGACGCTAGGAAAGCCCTATACGGTGTTGAAGGGTTGGCGAACAAATTTGAAACCACTACCGATCTCAATACGTTCGCTGCACGGTTGAGTCAAGGTGTGATCGACTATGTCTCCGATGCGAACAAAGATAACGAGCGTATTGTGCTGTCGATTGATGCACCCGATCAGACAGAAATCAGTCGGCGGTTATTGGGTGGGTTGCGCACAATCGGTGACGAATCTTATCAGCGAAGTAAGGCGTTGCTTACACAGCAAAAACAGTTGCAGGCCAATGCCTCTGAACCACAACAAACAAATCAGTCGAATGAAACGCTTCTGTTTGCCACCGGAAGCATTGATGTTGACGGTGAACCTGTTGCATTTGAGGTTGAGCCTGCGGCTAGAGGCAGTGACGGAAATGAGCCTGGCGGGATAGTTAGGATTAATGCCAAGAGCCTTGAAGGAAAGCCACTCTCATCAAACTCTCTTGATGCGTTTAAATCTGCAGCAAATGCACTGTTACCAGATGATCAGCCGGTCGCCAGGCTCGAGATCGATAATGCCGATAGCCTGTCAGGTGAGCAGCGTACAGCCATAGAATCATCGATGGATGATCTTGGCATTAGCGTTGGGTATGGGCAAGATGAGCCTGACGGTCAAACACCGGTTTCTGATCGCAGCGCGGCACTGGCAGAATATCAGCGTGCGAGACAAGCCTATCTTGAGCATGACATATTGACTCGTTTGAAATTTAGCGTACGAGGTGACGCCGACAACAAATTGCATGTATTTATCGATGCTAGCAATCTCGATCCTGAAGAAGTCTCAGGTTTCGCCCTCGATCGATTAGCAACAATGATTAAAAAAACGGTCCCTGAGAACTATCGAATTGCCGATTCACACATCGTTTTGTCAGATGGACTCGGCTCCGAAGAACGACTATCGATACGCAACGCTGCTGACGCAGCAGGCCTCGAAGCCAAACACATCGTTAATCGCCGGCTGGTTAGGTCGACTTTCGATGATGTGTTTTCTGACGCGCCGAGTGGTGAAACACCGCTCACTCAGCTAAGTGCAATCGTTGCGCATTTTGATGCGCTATCAACTAGCCGCTTGCAAGCCGATACATCGAAAAGCAAAGGCCAGGAGAGCATTGAACTCAAACCGTTGAGTGAGAGTCACCCGACGCAGCAATCCAGCCGTGCGCGCCTTAATCAACTGATTATTGATGCAACCCAAGAGAAAAAAATCAACAATGCGAAGCTGCGACAACAAGCTGAAGGCCTCGGGGAGCGATTACAAGCCGGTATCGATGGCTTGCGAGCCGAAGAAAAGCTGGGTACTGAGTGGCTTCCTGATTTTTCCAGCGTCAAAAAACTGGACGATGATACTTATCGGTTAACGGTGTTTCAGAAAGATACGGATGAAACCCGTGTGGTAACAACCACCGATAGGAGCTTTCTCGAGGCGCGAGAATTTATTGACGAAAATGTCGACACTGTGTTGAAGGGCTTTAAAGCTGATGCCGCCGGCGGCTTGGTACCGAGAGAGGACGTCCCAGAGGTTGAAGGCATTAATGGCCTAAATGCTGCGTTTGCGATTCAGTCTCTGGTGAGTTACTTCCAGACTAAGAGCGCCGAAAATCTCAATACCGATAAAGATGTGGCTGAAGTGTTAAAGGCACACGAGGCAATCAACTATGCGCGTATTGCATACGGATTGGCGCAAGATGGCTATCATGCCATTGGGTTAGCCCGCCAGTTGATCAAAACGGGGGCTGAAGCCGCTGAAACGGCTGCCAGATCGGGAAGTCAGGCCTTTACAGTTGCTGGCATGATCGTCGGTGGCGGTATTGATGTGCTGCTGAGCTTGGCTAGCGCCGGTTTTGATATTTATGAACTCACAAAAGCGCAGTCAGATGCCGAGAAGGCTATTTACGGTTCGCAATTGGTGCTCGATACCGGTTCGGCGATCCTCGGTGGCACATCCATTGGTTTGGGTATAGCTGCGGCGGCGGGTGCTACTGCTGCAGGTACAGCGGCTTCGCTGATTGGTGGCGCTGGCGCGTTAGTTGCGGGTATAGGGGTCGGTGTAGCCGGCCTAGTGCAGGCGTTTAGTCAGGTTTCTGCTGAGGCCGATCAGGTTGCCAAGTATTTTTCGTCGGTTGACACATCCTATAAAAACGGCGGCTTTGATTACAAAGACGATTCAGACACCTTGGTGCCGCTGTCTGGCGGCGTTGTGAAAAGCGTGAATTTCCGCACGGGTTCAGTGACCTTTGGAACCCAGAAAATTCATCGTACCTATGGCGGTTCTGCTCATACTAAAACCGGTGCAGGTGATGGCTATCTGGGAGTTGGCCCAAGTGTCGATTACAACTCAGAACACGATCTAAACGTTCGAGAGTTATTTCACTACGGATCCAAAACCGCTTTGCATAATGCTGATGCTCATGTGTTGGTGGCACCTATCACGCCGTGGGCCAGCATCAGTCAAAGCTATACCAACCTACCGGGGTCTAACACTAAACATGGTGAAGGGTATGACGTGCTTCGTGGCGCAGAAACCAAAGACTTTGTATACGATTACACCGTTGTTGTGCCTCCACCAGTGCCAATTCCAATTGAATTCGCTCTGAGTAAAATCAACATGACGTACCACCAAACTGGTATCGATATCATACTCGATGACCAGGATAGAGTTGTCGTTATTCCCAATATCCCTGACGAATACGTCGGTAAAGTGCATCACAACATTCACGGTGACGGTGGCCAGTATGTTGTTTCGCTGAATGATCGCGCCACGGTGAATACCTTTAATGACGGCGATAAATCCAGTAGCTGGATTATTGAATCCGGCAATGTGAGCGGTGGAAACGTGAGCATTACTGATAACAGCATTCGAGTGGGTTCGGCATCGGTGAATGTGCATGACCATGGAAAAGCTGGAGATTCTGGTGTGTTGCTTTCAGACAAACATTCAGACGTGTATGACATCAATTTCGATAGCCATCTTGCATTGGCGTTGATTCTTCAAGGCGAAACACTCAATGACGACAGAAAGCCTAGTGGTACTGCACGCGACGATATTGAAGGTCTATTGAAACGGCTGTCGTCCGCGGGACAGTTGTTGCCCTACACAAAAATTAGTCGTTTTCACGATGCCACCGGTAAGGTGCATGATCAGGCAATCTACGACAAGGCAGACAAACTTTTTGTGTACAGTGACGACCTACCTGAGACGGCAGAGTTCGTAAACGTTACACAAGCACACAATGACATGCCTCGCGTGGCGATCTATATCGACAGAAAAACGCAGCAAGTTATCGAAATTAATACTGATACTCATAAGCAGTATCGCGCGTTTACGTTGCCGCGGCTCGAAGGTGATGTTCGAATCGGTGCAGTAGACGATAGCGGCGGATTAATCGTTCAGATGCAACAAACCCTCGCCAGCGGTGAATCTGCAAGTTATGTATTCCGCTATTTAAATGGCGATTACGTGTTATCGAGCATCAACGGTGACGATGCGCTCTACACGGCATTGACAGCTGACCGAACAAAGGCCCAAGACCATTTAGCAGACCGGTTTGGCTCTGCAGTTGTGTTAGATGATGTGGTGCGAGTTGGCCTGCAGGGCAAGACGCCGATTTTTCTCGATGGTGGCGATGGTCGTGTTCAAATCGCACATATCGATGGCGCAAGTGATGAGTTGATTCAGATTGTTCATAAGTACAAAACGTCCGTTGACGGAAACATCGTGATTGGCGATAGCACGCAGACCAAAAAACAGGCAGATACAGCCTCGAATGTGCCTGTAAACAACACAGATGCAGCGCCGGTTTTATTTTATGATCCGCATGTGGGTAAAGCGTATAAACAAGTGGGCGATAACCCAGCACAGCAAATCACCTTAGGAATCAACGATAGTGATATCGCCCAGCATATCGAAAAAGCCAGCAATACAACGCGCGGATTTATCGTTACCGGTGATGACGGGCTGAGTTGGAATATTGATGAATCAGGACGCTCACATTTGATTGATGTTGACGCTGATTGGGTGCATAAACACGCAAACTGGCTAGGGGATTTCAAGAAGCTGGTTAATTCACTCAATGCCGCTAACCCGCCGGTTAGCGGCGATCTTTTGCCATTTGGTGCGCAGCAAAGCAAGAATATTGAACGCATCGCGTTGCATGGTGTAACACAGATATCTGAAGACGGTCACGTCGAAAAGCTCGCCGCCTGGTACGATAATCTAGGCAAGAACTTTGTATTGGCCAATCCGCTGAGTGACGGTGGTGATATTCCCGATAGCCTTAGTTTGGTTAATGTCAGCAATGAAGGTAAAACAGCGTGGCTCTATGACGTTGCGAGCAAAAAACTGTATCGGCAAAACCTTGAAAGCGACAACTATGGGTTGGTACGTAAATCTGAATCTGTGTTGACGGGTTATATCCCGGCAGATTTCCGGTCATCACCAGCTGGATTATTGGTTCGCGACACACAAGGTATCTTCTTTGATTTGGGGCAACATTCTGAAACCGTTGTCGGTTTGAATCAGGATTGGATCGATCAGCATACAGGGGATGCCGAGCAGGCGCTTGAGAAACTACGTCGCAAATTCCATTTGGCTGATGCCGTTGCCGTCTATCCAGACGAAAGCGGTGATCAAGTGCCGCAATCCTGGCTTGTACCGGATACCATGCAGCAACTGAATCTCAATGATCTTCCATCGAAATTCCTGAGCGAAAATCTTCAGTTGCTTGGTATAGATGGGGCTAATCATCGAGGCTATATCACGACAGGTTATGGCGAACAGACACAGTTACTTTCGGTTGGTTTAAAAGCGTTCGAGCCTGATTCATCGGATAGCCAGCCGCCGACAGCTTCCCAGCAGACCAGTGAAACCCCAAATATCGGCAGCCCTGGGCGTTATAATTTTGCTCGAACGGTCACAGCCAACGATGGTTCGAAAACATTGCTGCTGCAGGCGCACGAAGGAACGGCTATCAGTCATCTGCCGCTGCTGGATGGCGTGAATAATGTCATCGTGACATTGTCATTCGAGCAAGACATGGAAACAGCGTTGTCTGACAAATTTTTAGCGCATTACCAACGTGTCAGTCTAGTTGCCGATCAAAGCGATGGCGCCGCTGCCGATAAAGCCCAGTCTATGGTGATTGATTTGGGTCGCAACCTAGATGTTGATAACACCTTGGTTGCGCAAGAGGGTGATGCACTAACGCTGTTTGATCAAACGACGCAGCATAGTTTGTCGTTTAACGGGATATTTGATGAAAACGGTAAACACATTGAGCATTCAGCAATACTCAAGGTTCAGGGTGAAAAACTACTTGGTTTGACGGCGATTGCCGACGATCTTGCCGATGATAACGCAACTGATTCTAAACACCTGCATTCGTTACATCTCAGAGACGTGTATGTCGATCAAGCATTAGTTGAGAAAGTTTCTGATCATTCGGCCTTAAATAAAATTGCACAAGCTATGGCGAGCTTCCAACAGAAAGAGGACGCAGATATTGGGAGTGATAAGAACAATCCGTTAGGTAATCAGTCTCCATCGATATCGGATGATCCGCATTTAGATTCAGATCGCAATGATTTGTGATGGTGCGAGTGCCCCGTGTGTTGATCAGCCCCATCGCTTGATGAATTGCGGGGTGACCGTTCGTTCGACAGGATACCAATTGACGGTAAATGGCCTATCCTGAAAGGGACTTGTGTAAAGAAAAAGTGCATCGCACGGCAGCGAATACGGGCATGCACGGCCAGGAGCAGAGAAATGGATCGAATTCAGCTGTTTGGTTGTACTCCCCGATATGAGACCGCGCAATTTGCGATTATTGGTGGTTCTCAGCATATTTTTGGCACGGGCCAAGCATCTCGGAGAGCTGTCGTTATTGCCCATAGTGAAGGCGATTCTGCGTTAGAAGCCCACGGCATTTCAGAGCACTGTTTTCGAGTTCCGGAATCATTTGCATTAATACGACATCTGGCCCCTGCCGGCCACCGACTGCTATCGTCGAATGTTTTGTTTACCTTGCTTGAGAATGTGCAAGGTTTTGATGCGGTTAGTGGCGGTGAGCAATCTTCTGATATTGAATTGTGGCCGGTGGCGTTGGATGAATATCAAGATTTAGCGGCGCTGCATCCAGCAGACAATTTGGAATATGATTTAATTCTTCTAAAGCAGCCGATGAGCCTCAGTGCCTTGGTACAGAAAGATTCGATACATACCCAATACAATCAGTTGGATTTACATGTCTGTCGTAATGGTGATCGTGATAGCCCAGTATACTATCTGCAGGTGCCGCAACCTCCTCTCGTTCAACAACAAACCATTGAGTGGCGGTCATTCGGCGTCGGCAAAAATGGTGTCAAAGTTTCAAATGATACCGGTTATACCAAACCCGGAGCAGAAGGCTTTGCCAAATACGCGAATGACTACGTCACCGAACTGAGTGCGGCGATTAGTTACTACCGTGACCCAACTAATCGATTAAAGGTAACAACCCAAGATCTCGAACAGTTCAACAAGCTCAATGATTATGCGAACGGTCAACTCCATCATTTCGCCGAAGAAATAGCGATTGGACGGCAAACTGGGTTATTTGAACCCGATCTCATTGAACGACTGAACAGCTTTAAGCGTACTGTTGAAAGCGGCTTAGCGTCTAAAGATGGCAAGCCAGTAGATTTGTCGCTTTTTGCTACCGAGAAAGAAGCACCGCCAATTCCCAACGTCGACATTCAAGCACGGCATGAAGGCTTGCGTGGCGCCGTTAACGCTGCATATAGAGCCTATGACAGCTTGAGCGAAGATCAAAAGCAATATGCAGCAGATAGTTTGGGCTTTACAGAACGCGATGGTCGGGCAATTGGTGATGCGTATAGGATGGACGCAAGCAATAGTGAGTCGTTGGGTCATGGCGAGCATGTAACCTATGAGCAACTCAATAAACTCGACAGGGTGTTCGCTGGACTGTCGCAAGTAGATGAACCGGACATTCACTTAAACAATGCCGCTCAAAAAATCAGTGATTATTCCTCTGAGTTGNCCCCACGACAACAACTCGAGCGTTTACAGGAACCGGGTTTTGAAGTCGTTGCGGTTGGCCCTACGCATGATGGAGAAGTGTATTACAACGGCGGCAAGAGTCAGAATTATGAGCATGCTGTTGAAACAAATGTTACCGGATTGATTCTTGGTTACAACGGTGATAAATCACAAGTATCAACGTCTCTTGATTTGCTGAATGCGGGTTTTTCCAGTGGCAGTCAGTCTCACACAAAGGGGTTTGCTCAAGACGTTTATGTCGCATCAACGTTAGCAAATCAGAATACCAGTCGCGCGACCAAATTATATGGCACGGATCAAGATGGATTTGTGTTTGGAGTTACCGATGACCATAGTGGTAGCCATTCGGTGAGCACGCTTGATTCTGTGAATGATGGGCAAGTTCAATCATTGGTTACATCGACAATTGATGGCACTCGGAGTCGCAGTGTTCAAATAGGTGAAGTGCATGGTCAGCTGCAAAATGTGATCGCTGAATCGAGCTTTGCTACGGCGGATGGATCGGGTAGAGCGAAGAGTAACGAACTCAAAATACGCCTCAACGACGACGATGCAGTGGTGTTTTCCTCGGGGGTGCAGCAGGATGTTGCCGACGGTACGGGTGTTTATGGTGTTGTCTCGGCCTCAGAGCAATCTCGCAGGGTGCCTCCGATTGGGTGGGGCAGTGAAAATAGCTACCGCAGTTCTGCCGGATTGCCACCTAGGCTGTTATCTACGTTTGACGAACAGCAGCCTCACAGCAGCTTTAATTTTGATTACTCGAAGTTTGCCAGTGAAGGATTGCCCGACTTACCCACTTCATCGAAGCATTTTCGTAGCTATAGCGAAGTGTTCGATTTCTTGGCTGACGCCCACAACCGAGCGGTAACTGCAACAACGGCATTGGAGGCGGAACAGGCGTTTCGTGGTGAGTCCGGTTCAGCAGAAGTCGGGGTTACGTCGGGATCAACGAATCAAGCCCTTAATAATACACTCACCACGGAAAAGGACTTCTTTTTGAATAACAAAGAAGCACTGGGTGAGGCCTTGGTTTATGCGACATACTTGGAAACCAGCAACCCTGCACTATCAAAGGGGTTGACTACTGATGACATTGTTAGCCGCCTTAAAAGCGCAGTATCTGCGGCGACCCAAGAGTTTCAACCCATTGCAGAAAAAGGCAAAACAACAAACGCCGATGGTAGTATTTATGTTGGCGTCGGTCGTGAAGATGCCCAGCGATACGGTCAAGCATTGGCTGATAATGTGGTTGTTGAAGCGCGGCGAGTGTTTAGCTCGGGCCTGTTTACTAGTTCGAAGCCGTTTGCTAAGAAGTTGACCGATGCACTGGCGGCGATTGATTACAACAGTATCGAAGGCTCCACACGACGCGCCGCTTCATTGACGCGTCCTGAAGGCGAGTTTCAGCTGACCGACTACAATCCCGATTCTATTCGTGTAGTTAATGAGTTTGCTCGTCGTCTGGGTGTTGCTGACGAACCGATTACCATACCGTCGAAAGAAATGATCGCCGATGTGGTGAGTAAGTATTTTGATGATGCAGAAAAAGCTGCTGTACTATCGACGGACGCTGGCAATGCATCTAACAGTGTAAAATTTGAAGCAAAAAGTGTACTGCTTGAGGCAACCAATAAGGCCCTCGTTAGCCTTGAAGATAACCCCGGTGGTACGGATCTTTTTGTGAATGGCCTTCTAGATTACTTCCAATCAGATGAAAACGCTAAAATTAGCTCCCTGAATCAGAGTGCAGCTAAAGACGTTGTTAATACACTGCGTGTACTCGAGAATGCGCAAAGTATAAATGGCGCAGAGATTCATTTGAGCGAAGCCACCCGTAGCCGAATTATAAATGAATTGGGCAGTTCTGCGGGTGATGGAGACATATTGACCATCAACGATGCCTCTGTGATAGATGGCAATGTTACCTATTATTCCGGCAATCATGAGGCTGTGCTTAGTGGCGCAGTTCCAGTTTTCGATGGTGCAACTTCGCTTGATGGGTATGATCAGATAAAATTGAATAACGGTGATGTGTTATACCGTTCCAAAAAATCTGGCGCTGAGAGTTTCCAGGTATCCTCCGAGCTGAATGAACGCGTTAGCTTATTGTTTAATGATCGTACAGATTTTACGGGGCAGGATTTCGATTTTGCTGTCGACTACCAACGCGCAGTAGGGCCGAAACTCGATGGCCCAGCATACGATGAGGATGTAGCGGGGCTCGTCAGCCACAAACTTGGCGTTTTATATGACCATTTAGCTCAAAATGTTGTTGATCCTAACTTACGTGCTAGTTACGAGCATGCGCTCAATAAAACGGGTAACTTTGTTACTTCCGTTAAACAAGCGGGTGATCCGGATCAGCTGGAGCAAGTCTATCAAGCACTCGGCGATCAATACGGAGAAGGACAATACGAAGGACATATTCAGGATGTAAACTGGCTTCAATCAGATTCTGTGAATGCTTCACCTGAGCAACTTAACGCCTCACTTGATTATTTTGAGCGTCGAGCGGAACTTCGTCCGGAAATCAAAGGTACCAGGCGGCCCGAAGCCTATGATAATCGTGCACTTTTGGATGATATTGCAACAAAATATCGTCAGATCGGTACTGCGCTCGAAACTTCTAAAGAAGCCGATCAAGCGAATGTCTTATCAACTTACGACGCACTGGTTGAACGAACAAAAGCACTGTTAGATCAGCCCAACTATCGTGACAATAAAGTCGATTTTTTGGAAGCCCTGAATAGCCGATTCGAAGACAAAACCTTGTTTAGTGAAGCGCTTGAAGGGCAGTTTTCGTTTTCATCCAAAGATATCGACAAGCTCAAAGCCGATATTGCCAATGATACAGATCCTGGCGTCAATCTCGGTCGATACGACAGCCTTAATTCTCAACGAGGTGTGGCGGAAGCATCTGCATTTCTTACATCCTTGAGAGATACCCCAGAGTCGGTCAGGGAACAATCTCTAGATATTGTCAAAGATCAGCTGAAAGTTACAGGCAGGTATTACAAAAAACTCAATGAAACGACTAAAGCCCTAAACCAACAGCATACGTCGCAATTCGACCCGGATGCGGTGGGTATTAAGGAGAAGAACCCTGAGCATACGTTAGATTTTCCACCGGATGAACTGGTTTCAAGAATTGTTCGAGGAGCTGAAAATGCACTGATTTCAGACTCTATTACCGGGCATGATGCGTCTTCTTTTGTAGAAGCTCTGCTGAAATTTGTCGACACTGCAGGTTCTGACGCTACCGCGAACACCACGACTGACGGTAGTAATCCTTTAGAGGACATTAACCATCAGTTCTTTGACACTGAGTCCAACGGTGCACCGGTGGCTGAAAACTTGAAGCAGCTCGGTATCATTAAATTTATTGACCAAATCGAGAGCGTTAATGGCAATAAACTTAACTTATCACCAGAATTGCGTGAAGCGTGGGCGAACCAACGTGCAAAAGTTGGCGGTACAACGGTAACTGATCGGGATGCCCCCACGATCGATACGATTAAACTTGAAAAAAATGCCGACGGTTCTAACAGAATCGTATATCTTGACGAATCAGACAACGCTCTAAATCCGACCACGACACCGATTATTGATGGCGATACCCGAGCCCCTGGTTATCTTACCGTTGGCCTCGAAGATGGACGTACGACATTAATCAATTTTGCCGACAGTAAGCAGCGCTTCAATGTCTCTGAAAAAGCAAAAACCAGTATTGATTGGTTATCGAGTGATTCGACGGTATCTGATCCCCAAGCTGTCGATTTTGCTTTTGATTATACCCGAGCGGCCCTTGAGAGTGGCCAAAGCCGAATTACTCAGGGCAAGTTTGCGGATAGCGTTGCTAGCAAGATTAAATCGTTGGTGGCAAATGGTGATGAGTCTTCTTCTACTTTGCAGGCGTTGTTAGAAAAAACCAGCGATTATGCGCAGTCATCAGAGTCCGCGCGCTTGCGTGTTGTTGATGCGCTTGGTGACGCTTTTGATGGTGATACGTCGTCGTTATTCAGTGAAGTTGACGCGAACTCCAATAACTTACGTGCAGAACTCCGTCAGGTATTTCCTGAGCTTAACCCTGATCTCAAAACACAAACGGATGCATTTAAAGGGTTTGCTGAGCATATCGGCGAGAAAGATTTCGGTGATTTTGTCGAAAAAGGCTCACTTGATGCTTATTCCCGTACGATAGATGCGTATCGACAGTTGGTATCGAAAGGGGACGAAAGCCATACATTTTCTGCCGCAGAGCAGCAGCGAATTATTACTGGATTCGATGACGCGATTCGATCATTAGCCGAGAGCGGGGTTGATACGTCGGTTCCGGTGCAAGCATTGGCTGATTTTGTGGGTACATTGCCGATTGGCGATCAAGAGGCATCGCGTTTGTTGCCGCATGCGTTGAGTGAAACTGAATCGATTGAAGGGCACACGTTACTGGTTAGTGACAAAGCCCGACAAGCACTGGCGGATGTTGCCTCAGGTGATATTTCGAGTGGTCGTGGTGTTAATTACCTTAACCAAATATCGGTTAACGGTAACGATATTGATGTGTATAGCAAAGCGTCGTCTGAAATCGTACTACGTGATGCGCCGAAGGTTATTTCGGGGCAAACACCCGAAGGGTTCAGCCGTTTTTCATTGAAGGATGGCGGGTTTGCGCTGGTTCCCAAGGGCGGGCAAGGCGATGCCTTTGTGTATTCACCTGAGCTAACGCGTCAAATTGATGGTTTGGCATCTGCTAGCGCATCAGATACTCCCGATATTCTTAAATCTTCATTTGATTATTACCGGGCGTTATCTCAAGAGCCAGGTAGTGGCTATACATCGTCTGATTTTAACCAACAACTCAGCACGCGTATGGCTGATTTGGTTAAAAATGAGGGCGTAAAAGGCGACAACTTTGGCGCTCTGCGAGACAAAACCTATGGATATCTGGAGAACCTTCAGCAAAACAATCCTGAGGGGTACGAATCTGCATTGCGATCGATCGATGCGGAATTCAATCTGCCGGGTAATCAGCAAGATTATTACAAAACGTTTGGCGGGGTTCTGCTCTCTGAGGTCAAAAAACACCTACAGGCAAACCATGAGCGTTTGACGGGTCTTGAAACAAAGGCTGTCGAGAATATTATCGCCATCTCTGAAGACGTAGGCTTGCCGAGAGATCCCTCTCAAATACTTGATCGGTTCAAAGGTGAGAATGAGTTAGCGGCATTTAAAGAATCACTGTCGACAGAAAAGTACGGTGAGCTAGTTAGCCACCTTGATTTATTGAAATCACTGCAGAATGTTGGTGATGATGAAAAATTGGTGCTATCAGAATTCGACGATGCGCTGACAGATCGTCCGACAGACCAGTCAAAATCACAGACATCAGCAGATTTGCTGAGAAATATCAGCACTGATGCACCGGATACGTTTGAAGAGTTGCCTGATGCGTTGGTTGAAAAGATCGGTGAACTGATCAAGCGTACCAGCGCGCAGTCGGATAAGCTTGATTCAGATGTGATTGGCCATGTTATTAGTGCTGAACATGGGTTGGATGAAAGTACGCGTGCGGGCTACCAAACGATATTGAAGGATGGGTACCGCCCGCCGAAAGACAGCATTGCGACATCAACAACTTCAACAACGCCGACTCAGTCTGATTCGTCGTCACCGATTATTGCCGGTGGAGAAGATTCAACGGCAACTAAAGTTCCAACCATCACCGATCCAAACGGTGTTTCATCCGATAAGGATCCAGTTTCTGGTGGCACTGATGATGTCGCCAATAAACCTCTGACAGATAACCCGACGGCAGTCGCAGAACCTGGTGATACCAATACACGGACTGCGACGGTAGGTGAGATAGATCGCACGTTTGGCTCTGACAGCGAGTTCTTCCGCAGAGCAGTGAATGACGCTATTTCTGCCCGAGACGATGCGGCTACGCGAAGTGCTTACCAATATAAACGTGGCGAGGAGGTTGCTCGCCGGTTTGACGACGCGGTAACTAATATCCGTGAAGAAAATGGTCTGGGCGATCGTTATGTGCCGATCTTGTCTGAAACCCGAAAAGTTAAATCCGGGGGTTATGAAGTTACGTTTGTTGATCGCGCCACACAAAAGCTTAAGACCATCACTACCGAAGACTCCGGAATATCAGACGCAGCCAAGCTAATCGACGATACGATTGAAGAACGGCTGAAAACTTCGAGTGTCGAAGGCAATGCAAACGAAGTCTCTAATGAGAGTGTTAGTCGCTTACTTGAACATGGAGAGGTTGAAGGTTCAGGGGTATCTACACTCAACTCCGCCTTTGCGATTCAGGCCGCTTTTAGTTATTTCCAACACAAAGACCTTGAAGGGGATGCGAGTTCAAGCCACTTGGCAGATGTTCTTAAGGCTCATGAATACGTTAACTTGGCGCGAGTCGGGTACGGTGTTGCTCTGGACGGCGTCCATGTTGTTCAGCTAGTGAACTCGATTGCGAAATCCGGTGAAACCGCTGCGGAAGAAACACTACGCGCTGGCAGTACCGCCGTGGGTGCTGTAGCGGAAACTGCTGCCGGAGCGCTGGATGGTGTTTTCGGTTTAGTCAGCACAGGCTTTGATATTTATGAATTAACGCAGGCTCATACAGACCGAGAAAAAGCGATTGTCGGCGTTCAGCTAGGTTTTGATACCGGTACGGTTGTTCTTGGTGGTATTTCGACTGGATTAAGCATTGCTAGTGTCGCGGGTTCTGCCGCGATAGCATCCACAGCAGCAGCAGCAGGGGCCGTGTTAGGTGGTGTTGGCGTTATATTCGCTGGTGTGGGTATCGGTATTGGCGCACTTGTGAGCGTATACAGTGAGGTTGAAGCGGATGCTGCCCATGTTGGTGAATTGTTCGATGGCTGGGGGCAAACCTATAAACAGGGTGGTTTCACGTACGATTCAAAGCACAAGGCGCTTAAACCCGTTGGTGATGGTGTTATTGATAACCTGGATTTGAACACTGGCGTAGTGACGTTTGGTGACCAAACAATTTATCAATCTCATCATGGTAAAACTGGGAGCGGAAAGCAAAATTACTTTTTCTGGTCAGGCGATATGCCCGAGGAGGATAGATCAAAAGCACCGCTCAAAATTCGGGAAACTTGGGGTTACGCGAAAACTCATAATTTAGGTGATGCAGCCAAGAATGCCGATATTGTCTATCTTCCAATTGGCGTTCAGACATCAACAATTGGTTACGAATATAACACGCTTCCTGGGCAGTTAACTCAACATAAAAAAGGTTTTGATTTTCTTCGTGACCTCGAAAAATATAAAACTTTTGATTACGATTTTGTGGTTGCAGTACCTGAATATGGCATTGATACGGTCAATTTCAATTACGAAAAACACAATGTAAAAGTTGAGTTAGGCACGAAAGATAGAACGATTGCTGTTCCGGATATTCCGAGTCCGTTTGTTGGTAAACTTTCTTATAGCCTGTATGGCCAAGGTGCGCAGTATACGATCTCGTTGAATAACCACGCTAACTTGGACACTGCGCAACGTGGCGATAAGGCCAGTACCTATATTATCGATTCGTCACATGTTAGTAGCCAGACAACAAAGATAACCGACGGTGCAGTTGTTGTCGGTAACAGTAGTATTTGGTTTCACGACCGTGGTACTGCTAACGTTTTGATTTCATCCTACTACGATGGTGACTTATTCAAACCCGACTTTGCGCATCACAAAGAAATCGCTGTGTTGGTTAACGGTGAAACGTTGAATAAGGATAAAACCGGAAGTTCAGGCAACGCACGCTCAGATTTACAAACGCATTTGGACCATTTAGGACAGCAAGGAAAGCTGGGTGAGTTTACTCAAATTAGCAACTATCACAGCCCTGATGGGCATGTTGAACCCGTAATTATTTATCGCCCTTCAGATCATGATTACTTAAAAATTCTGGGCAAGTCTGGTGATGATGTTTTACTCGTTGATAGAGAGAAAAACACCATTGTTAAGTTGAATAAGATGTTCACCGAGCAGCACGGTGAATATCAGTTGCCGGGTATTGAAGGTAAACATGAAATAACCGGTGTTAATGGTGATAACGGGCTGGTTGTGCAAGTTGAACAAACAACGGCGGACGGCCAAAAAGCCAAGTTGTTATTCAACTACGAAGATAAACACTTTGTGTTGCACAGTATTAGTGGTGATTCAGCATTAATCGATGCGTTAAAGCAAGATCCAGCCAATAGCCTGACGACGATTCGAGATAGGTTCGCAGGTCCGGTAAGTATTGCTCCTTGGTTGTCTGTGCGTGATACCGCGGATCATGTCGCTCCTGTGAATATCCGCACCAGTGATGGGTTAGTGTTTCAGCCAAATACTGACCAAAACCTGGATTCGCTATCGGTTATCACACCGGGTGTTGTTGCGAATTCTCAGGTTGCAACGGGTTACTCGACGAATTTACATGGCAGTGTCTATTTTGTTGATAGTACGCCATATAACCTTGCCCAAGCTCGCAGTGAAATTACTGGTCATCAGGCATCGGCAACCTACGACATTAGCTCGCTCAACTTCAGTGAAAGCGATACCAAAAGCTCGCACACGTTGGGGGATTTTCTTGGGACTAATGCGGTAGCATCGGGTGATGGCAATCATAATCACGATAAGGCCGTTCATACTATTCAGGGACAGGTCTACCTTACCAAGGGTGATCATCAACTGATTTTTGACCATGATGATGGTTTTCAACTTGCGTTGGGTGGGCGGCAAGTATTTAAATCAGATTCATGGAACGCTAAAGATGATGGTGCAACGTTTCATGCGGAAAGCGATGGGTTTTACAAGCTTGATATTCTCTATTACGAGGGAGCGGGAGCTTCAAAACTCAGGCTAAATATCGATGGCAAAGACCTGAATAACACCGATTTTGCTGGGCCGAATGCAGCGCTGTCCAAAAATCTGCTGGTTAACGGTAGCTTTGAAGATTTTGTTAATACTGACCCGACATATGCGCCTGACCCAACCCAACCGTTCAATCATGCCTACGGTGAGGCTGCGGGATGGCACGGAAATCAGGGCAAAAATGGTGAAAAGGTTCGTTTATTTGAAGATCCTTACCAATTCGGCCCAGCCGCAGAGGGTAAGAATAAACTGTATGCAGGGGCGGGCACGGATACCTGGCAAGACGTTAAACTTAAGGCCGGCCAGAAGTATGTAATCACATTTAAAACCGCGCCAATGCTTGTCGGCAGTGAAGGCGACTTTGACGTGCTTTGGGAAGGTAAGAAGGTCTCGTCAGTGCATGTCGACTCTCAAAGCTCATTTAAGCCGACAGAGAGTTATGCTGACGAAGATAAAGAAATTGCGTTAGAGGCAAACAAGAAATGGGTTGAACACCGTATTGAGGTCACCGCGACGGGTGACAGTTCACGCTTGGAATTCAAAGGCACGAGCAAATACAGCTTCATCGATGACGTTGAGCTTGTGCATGGTTCGATGGATGATTACAACGCAGTTCACGGTAATGCCGACGCTACACTAAACGGGCCGGTTTTACTCTATGACACAAAGGCGAAATCAATCTTCAAGCAGGATGATCTAAAGAGTAAACCCGAAAAGCTGATTATTGGCCAATCCGGTTCAATCGATATAAGTCAGACCGTCGATATTGCATATAACACATCAAAAGGTCTGGCGGCTGAGACCCATGATGGTTTGTCATGGATATTCAATAAGCTGGGTGAAGATCGATTAACGGATGTTCGTGCGGATTGGATTAGCCATCATCAGGATTGGCTAACGGATATCGATACCTTATTCAACGAGCAAATCGGTGCTCCTTCGCTTTCCCAGCTAGCCAGCGGCGATAACGTCGTGCGTATTTCGGGCTTGTCGGCAGACGCCGATAAAAAGCCAATTTTGGCGTTTTACGATTCGGTCGATAAGAAACTTGTTATTGCCAATACACCCGGAAATACAGACGACTTCTCGCTGTTGAAGGTTGATTCGACAGGAAATAATGCATGGTTACTTGATTTGAAAACCAAGCATGTGTATAGCCAAAAAATCGTCAGCGAAGACAAAATCCGTGCTTCGTTTGACGGGGCTGTCCTTACCTCCAATGTACACCGCGAAGATACAACCCACTATGTGCCTCATGCGGTCGAACTATTCGGCGGCTCAAAGGTTACCGACCTTGAATATGTTGACGACACGTTGAAGGTGACAACCGCAGAAGGCTTGGTGGTGGATGTTACGGCCACGAAGCAAACTCTGGTTGGTTTAACAGACGCTTGGACAGCTAAGCACGGGCATGATCTCCCCGATGGTTATACGCCTAAAAACGGTGTAGCTATTTATGCCGGAGGTACCGATAAAACATCCATTAATGGATGGGTCTTTACGGATCATGAAAATACGTTTTTTGCCGCTGATAAACTGCCCGATTCTGAGAATAAACAGCTACTGGGCTTTAATTATGCGAGAAACCAAGCGTATGTAACCGCGTTTGATAAAGATCCCTTCAAACAGACTTTATATACGGTTTCCCCAGATGGATCAGTGACCAAGGGTGACAACTTCGAATTAGCGAAGGTTTTTGAAAAAGAAGGTAAAAAAACCTTACTGCTGAAATCGTCAGACGGTGAACATGACGTATCAGTACCTGTTGTTGATGATGTCAGCTATCTTCTCTTGTCGGGTGGAGAAGGCAAAGATACGTTTACTGTGAATAACGATGCGTTACGGCAGTATAAACATATCGCTCTGGACAGCTTTGAAGAAAATGGCACCGATAAACCTGACGTTGTTGTATTTAAGGGTGTTGTTGATGCCAACGCATTTCAGGCAACCGTTAGCGATGGGGATGTATTTCTTATCGATAAAAAATCTGCGCGAAGTTTTGAATTCGACAATGTTGTTGACCCCGAGACAGACAAAGTTATCGATGACGTCACTATTCGCTCGCTCGGTTTACCAGATCTGAAGGTTTCTGATGTTGTTAAAAGTCTGCTCGACAAACAAACAACAGGTAATGTTGCTGAAAGAGTTAAACACGCGGCTAACGACTCAGTAAATCTCGGTAATATCTATCTCAAAAAACTCGAAGCATCGTCCGCAGATACACATGACAGTGATTCGAAGTCAACGTCGAAAAACGACAAAGCCGAGACTGCCACGCCGACGGAAAGCGATGTCAATAAACTGGTACAAGCGATGGCGTCGATGAAAAGCCAAGACGACGCTGAGCTTAAAGACGATCGACATAAAGATGAAGGTTCGTTGGGTAGTATTACTGATGACCCACACGCGCATTAGTACAAAGTCGGTATATTCCCGGTTTGTGCTTTCTCTTAACTACATTAAACCGTGTTAGGTTTTTACATCTTGTAACTCAACACGGATGTAGTTTATAGGCATTTCGGTGATTGTCGTTTCGGCGGCGGATATCAGCGCGTATTGCGTCTGTCCAACTCACCGTAGCAGCCCCTCAAATGTGACTATACTTGTTCGGAACACGATTGATTTCTGGCGGTAATCAATCGTGATAACAGGTATACACTGAAAGGGAATTGGAGCTGGCCTATGCCTCCATTTACGATTATTCCGGCGTGTTCAGAGCGCGATGGGAAAACCGCCGTATTAATTTGTCACGGTGAGAAAACCGCTCGCATATCGCGGTTGTTCAACAAGCTTACCTCTATCGATATTCGTTTTCGTTGCCCTGATGATCACGTGCTAGTCACCACGTTGATTTCTGCAGTTACGGGGGATCAGAAATTTCAGAAAGACGGATTGAATCCCACGTGTTTTCGTGATTACCGGCTGTCGCCTCTGACCCCTGAGATGACGAAGGCTGTGAAAAAGTTGGCCAATACTGATGATGTGATCTTGTTGAACCCGGATACCCCCCCCCAGCTGTTGAGCCATTTATTGGAGCAATTACTGCTTTCGACAGACTATTCGACGATTGAACTGCATGTATGCCGACACGCAGCACATACGGGCCAGGTATTTGAAGTGTCGGGTCTCCCTAGTGAGCAACGTATCGCGTTCGGCAAGGATCAATCTGGTGCCCCGTCAGTAATCGATACCGGAGAGGTAGCGCCTGGCAGTGAAGCTTACAATGATTATGTGTCGAGCTATCTGGCGGATTTATCCGATGCCATCGGCACCTTTAAAGATGCCAAGATCCAAACACCGACCAAACCTTGGTTAGATAAGGTCGCCAAACTTAATGACTATGCCGATGGGCCGCAATTGCGATTCGCGCGTGAAATCGCCATCAGTCGACAGCTCGGATATTACGAACCGAACTTGATCGATAGACTTGAGCAGTTTCGCAGCGGGATTGAGGGGATTACTGGCCAGAAACTTGATCTGCCTAGCGATGCTAATATCGCGCCGGATTTAATTCCAGGCCACAGCGTTGCTGATAATGCTGAATCTCTGCAGAAGTCGGCCAGTGCTGCGATTGATTACTGGCAAGGTTTGAATGACGATCAAAAAGCCACCGCCGCCAGCGAATTTAACATTGATAGCACCGCAATTGAGCAGTTGCGCGGTATCTCTGAGCAGGTCGCATCGACGCCAGAGCAGCTCAACCATGCCAGTGAACGTGCCTTCGCGGAGTTGATCAAGTTTGATAGGTTATCAGCGTCACGAGCTGGCACCGAAGGCGGTGTTGACGACCAAACCACATTCGATTTACCGTGGGTGGACGAACTCACTCCTGCGTTGCAATTGCAGCGTTTGCAATCTGATAGCTTTGAGCCGGTAAAATCCGCGAGAGGCCTATCGGGTGATGCCAAATGGCGGCCGAGTTACTCGCATATTGAAGAAACCAATATCCCCGGGCTTTTCCTGGGGTACAACGCCGATCCGGCGGAAGCTGATCAAGCACTGGGCCTATTAAGGCATGGTTTATCCGATCCGGAATCTGTCGATAAAGCCGCATTCGCCAAACAGGTATTTACCGCTGGTAAATTGGCTGAATTGAATACTGACCGTGCACCTACCATTTATGATGGAACCCAGCGTGATGGTTTTGTTTTCGGCTATCAGACGCCTCAGCATCAAGGTGCCGAAGGTGTAACGGATGTTACTGGCAAGGCAGCTAACGGCGGATTACACCTGTTAGTGAGTGTAAATGTAAAGCCAACAGGAAATCAGAACGAAAACCTGTCGGTGGCATATCATGAGCTGTCTCATGTTATCAGTGATTCTAGTTTTACCAGCCCGAAAGATGCTCCCGCAGATACCAGTACGTTAAGGCTCAACGATGATCATAAATTTGTTTGGGGCACTGGTGTTGAAGAGCGGGTTGCTGCAGGTACGCGGTTTTTAGGCCAGACGCCTTTCGATGTTACCAACGCATCGGAAGTGCCGATCGGTTGGATCAATGAAAATACCTACTACCAGTTGCGGAATTTTGCACCGAAATTGATTTATGGCGGCGATGTTAACTCGCCCGGAACAACCGCTTCAAGCGCATTCTCGGTGCCAGATGCGAACGTTTCTAGTGCCCTCAAATCGGTTGCGGTGCCAGAAGCTGCCAAATTTTTCAGCAATCAGGATGAGGTATATCGCTTTCTCAACGAGTTCCAACAGCGTGAACAGACGATTCGCACCTATAGTCAGGCGCTGTCTGATCCTGCGATTGCGCNCAAACTTGATGCGGCAGAAAAACAAAGTCTCAATGCTGCTATTGATAGCGAGACACAACGTGTTCGTAGTGATTTGCCGAAGTTGGCCGAAGCGACAGCGTTAGCAAACTATGAGTATTTTCGAAACCCACATAGAGCTGGCGTGGGTGAGTCGGCAGAGCCGTATTCGGCAGATATTGTGGCATCGTCTGCAAAATCTGTAGCTGGTGCCATCGCGCAGCAGTTTCCTCGCGGTGTTTCTGTCGATCAGTTTGATCAGTTAGTCAATGAATCTGTAACCAGAAATTACAGTGAGCTGTATGGCGAAAAATTTGGCAACGCCAGCTTCGAATCGGAAATTACGACTGCCTTGAGTCATGGATCTACTTATGATTTTGTATCGGAGGCACCTAACGATTTGTCATCTCTGGAACGGCCCTATGGCATTGTATCAAATAATATCAATCCCAAAGATGTCACGTTATTTCGCCGCTTTGCAGCGGATATTTTTCCAGATGATACCCAGCTGCAAAGTGGTCTGGGTAGATCTGCAGATTACGATCGTTTATTTTCAAAGATTTCTGAAGAAGCTCCGGATGTTGTGGCCTCGCGACTTGCTAGGGCAACTGAAAATGGGTTGGCTCGTTTATCTGAAACATATACAGACGCTTCTGAGTTTGTTAATAGGGTTAGTGGGTTTCTTAGTAAGGACGGTGCGACTGAGATCAGGTCAGCATTGAAAGAGAGCAATTCTGTTCTTAATAACGTGCAAGACCTACAAACGATCAACGGTAATGATCTCATTCTTAAAGATGCAGCCCGTAGTGGGCTGGTTCAGGCGGTTCCGCAAGAAGGGTTGGATATTGTTGATATTCAACTGGCTGGTGAGCCTAATACTGCCCCTGTTTTTGTTAATCGCGCAACAAGAGATAAACAAACGGCCATTGCTGAGGCGAAAAGAAAAGCCAGCCGCTTTGCCGCGGAGCAGCAAAAGCTTGCCGAACAGGCGGCAGCAAGGCAGCAGAAGCTTGCTGATGAAGCAAGCAAGCCGAAAGTGGTTAGTTCTGGTAGGGATTTTTCGGATCAAGCCAGTATTAGTGCCGTGATTTTTGGGGCGAGTAGGCAAAATGGAGCCATCGCCATTAGGGAATTCCTGGAAAAAAACCTGGGCACCATAAATGTTGTTAGACGGTCTCAAACGAATCCAGCAGACAAACTCGCTTTCGATGAATCTACGTTATCAGAGTTTGAAAATCCGCAAGTTCAGAAGTTCTTGAAAAACACTATCAAGAAAGTCGTTGCTAGCAAAAACAAACCGGAGACAGACCGTGTAACGCGGCTTATAGAGGGAGTTTATGAGCGTGCAGCACAGGGTGCTCATCAGTATGACGAGGCATCAGACCCAGCGACGTATCTGAATAAGGAGTTCAATCTAACCATTAAACCAGCGGATGTTCTGATTCCAACGGAAGAAGCATCTGCAGCACCCGTGGTGAGCTCGGGTAAAGACTTCTCCGAACAGGCTGGCATCGCAACACTTTTGGCGAATGTTGGTGGGGTGGATAATAGTGCAGGTGATAGAACTGCCGGCATTGATGCCCTTGTTCAGGGAATTGACGCGATTAAGGATTTTAGAGCTGGTCTTGATAATCCGTCAGATACGTTGGCATTGGACGAATCCACACTGCGAGATTTCGCCAATCCCGAGGTTCAGCGCAAACTCAATGCATTGGTCGATGAAGCGGCTAGCCAGGGCGATCAGGCGAAAACGGTTAAGTTGGTTGGTGCTATTGAATCTTTGTATCAGAAAGCATCGATTGGCAAAGGCGATAACGCTGCCAGTGGAGACCCGTTAGGGTTTCTAGTTGATCAAGTATCAGTACCGAACTCAGTTGATCCGACGACAGATATACCTGCTTCCGGTGATCAGGGCGTTATTGCCCCGGACAATGGTGACGCCGGTGGCAACAATGTTGTGCCTATATCACCCGTGGTGGACGGCGGAGAGAACAGCACGGCTGAACCGGCAAGTGGCACTGTGGTCATCGAACCGGAAACAGACGTGCCTGCGGTGATTCACAAAAACACTGGCGGGGAAACAAATACCGGCGAAGCCGCTAGTGTAACTACCGATGGAGGTACCAGTACCGATGCCAGTGGCGCGGCATCAACGAGTACGACACCGATTGAAGAACCAGCGTTAGCAACGAGCATCAAGCCGCTTAAGCAAGGTAATACTAATTTGATCAAGATCTTTGCCAAGGCGAGGTCACAGCTGGGCAAAGCTGAACCCAAGGCGATTGAGAGCTTTGTTCAACGCGAGCTGCAAGGGGCCTATCAAACCTGGGTGGATGCTTCAACACAGAAAAGCATGACGAAGATTGCGGCCCAGATTCAAGGGCAAATCAACAATGAAGATATTCACGAACAAATGGTGGATTTCTTTGCCGATTATCAGCAAGCATCCGGCGACGGTTCGACATATGAGTTGTTTAATTCTCTAGCGAAACTATACGAAGGCGTTCAGCTGCATGGCGACAGCCGCTCAGGCGCATTGCAGTTTGTCGCCAAACTTGCAGAAGATGTTGGTGAGAAAACCATCGCAAACATCGCAGATTCGACTGACGGTGGTTCGGGGTCTGGCGATGAACCAATGGATACCTCGAACCCGGACGACAGTATTCACAAAAATACGGGAGCGGCCGAATCACCCGTAGTGGACGGCGTTAAGAACAGCACGGCTGACCCTGTAAGTGGCACTGTGGTTATCGAACCGGAAACAGACGTGCCTGCGGTGATTCACAAAAACACTGGCGGGGAAACAAATACCGGCGAAGCCGCTGGTGTAACTACCGATGGAGGTACCAGTACCGATGCTAGTGGCGCTGCATCAACGAGTACGACACCGATTGAAGAACCAGCGTTAGCAACGAGCATCAAGCCGCTCAACCAAGGTAATACCAATTTGATCAAGATCTTTGCCAAGGCGAGGTCACAGTTGGGCAAAGCTGAACCCAAGGCGATCGAGAGTTTTGTTCAAAGCGAGTTGCAATCGGCCTATCAAACCTGGGTAGATGCCTCAACGCAGAAAAACAAGATGAAGATTGCGGTCCAGATTCAAGGGCAAATTAATAACGAAGATGTTCACGAACAAATGGTGGATTTCTTTGCCGATTATCAGCAAGCATCCGGCGACGGTTCGACATATGAGTTGTTTAATTCTCTAGCGAAACTATACGAAGGCGTTCAGCTGCATGGCGACAGCCGCTCGGGCGCATTAAAGTTTGTCGCCAAACTTGCAGAAGATGTTGGCGAGAAAACCATCGCAAACATCGCAGGTTCGACTGACGGTGGTTCGGGGTCTGGCGATGAACCAATGGATACCTCGAACCCGGACGACAGCATCCACAAAAATACGGGAGTGGCTGAAGCACCCGGTAAAACAGTACCGGATAAAACTTCAGTTGAGACGCCGATAGAAAGCTCAGTCGACAAACCTATCAAACTAACGGAAGGTGGTTATGAGTCGTCTGTAGACCCGGAGACACCTGCTAAGACGGAAACTGATCAGGGCGCCGGAGTTGTAACTCCAATTATACCAGACAAAAACGAAACTGACGGAGGTGTAAGTGATCCGGGAAGTGATGATGGCGGCTCTGTGCCCGTTGTTGACGATTCCGTCATATCGCGAGATGTGCGCACTCGTCAGGCACCGTCTGCAGGCATTAATCCGGCTACAGTGCCAAAAGAAGATCCTATTTTGAATGACATCGGCCAATCTGCGGTTGGCGCAGAGGGCTATTCAAAATACACAGCGAACTACATTGATCAGCTAATTACAGCAGTGGGAGTGTTCCGGGATCCGAAACTTCAAACGTCGGTGTCTAAGCCTTGGCTGGATAAGGTGTCAGAGCTACAAAATTATTTTGATGGCCCGGCTACACGGTTTGTTAAAGAAGTCGGTATCAGTCGACAGCTGGGCTATTTTGAGCCCGATTTAATCGATAGGCTGGACGGCTTTCGTCATGGTGTTGAAGGCATCGTCGGCCATAAAATCGAGCTTCCTGTTGACGCACAAGAACCGCCCGCCGAGATTCCAGGCCAAAATCCCGCGGAAGAGGCGTTGTCATTGAAATTTGCTTACAAGGCAGCGAAAACATACTGGGATAAATTATCACCCGATTTCCACCAATACGCGCAAGACGAGCTTGAACTAGAACCTCAAGATTTTGAAGAAGTTGAGAAAGCGGTTAATGCTGCCAATACCGATTTATCGGAGCTTGATGCGTCGAGTCAGAAAGCCTTTCGATTGTTTAACAAATTGGATCAATTAGCAGGCGAAATCACACGCCCAAGTGACCCTGAATTGCGTGTTTCGGATGCATCTGCGCTGAAATTGCCTTGGGTCGATGCCATGACGCCGGGCCTCCAGCTACGTCGCTTACAGGATCCGAGCTTTTCTGTTGTCGAACTTGGTGCTGATTTCGATCGTACACCATCGTTGGCCGGCAGCAGAGCAAATTTGTTTGAACATGTTGTTGTTACCAATGTTCCTGGTTTGGTTTTGGGGTATAACGATGCGGCAGAAGGCACAAGCGCATCCGTGCAGTTATTAACCAATGGGCTGAGTTCGGTAACGCCGGATCATGCGGCATTTGCCAAGCAACTATGGACAGCGGCGGCATTGAATGACCTTAAAGGTGGTGGTAAGAGAATTCATGACGTTTATGGCATTAATGGTGATACACGTGCGTTTGTATTTGGCTACAAGGACCAAGACGATGGCGTTTTAGCGCACGAGACGACGTATGCGTATTCGAAAAATCGATACGAGCGGGGTCTGGTTAAGCTTGAAATGGGCTATTTAGGTGACTCAGAACAAATGTTGTCTACCGCCTATCATGAGCTGTCGCATGTTATTAGCGACACGGCATTTATGGGGCGTAAGCATTTAAACGAGGCGATTTCTTCGGCTGAATACGGTGTACAGTTGACTCCTGATCGGCGGTTTAACTGGGGGCATGCTATTGAAGAGCGTACCGCGACCGGAGCACGGTTTTTGGGTGAAGCGCCGTTTGATGTTACTGATCCTGCAAAAGTACCTATCGGATGGTTGCACCAGAATACATTTAATCAGCTAAGAGAGCGTCCAGTTAGGCTCTATTACTTGCCCGAGTTAACAGATCGAGAGACTACTGCATCTAACAGTTTGCATATACCATCGGCCAATATTCCAGACATTTTAAGTGAATTAAAAACCAGTGATTCGGCGTTTTTTAAGAATCAACACGAGGTCTATACCTATCTCAATGAGATGCAGAAAGAACTGCAAGATTTCAGGGTTTATATGGATGCTTATCGGCTATCGAGAGCCAATCCGGATTCGATTTCACGTAAGGATTATCGAGAGCTGGTTGCGTCTATTCGTTCGAAACAAACTGAAATTAAAAAGGAGCTACCCAAGCTGGCTGATGCTGCTGCGTTGGCTGCCCGCGAAGTGATCGATGATCATATATCTAGAGACGCAAAAACCGGTGAATTCATTGACTTAAGTTCAAGCGGTATTGTTAATCGTGTCTACCGCACGGGTGGAGTAGTCGCGCAGCAAATTGAATTGGGGTTATTGCCAGAATTTGATCGGGATTTTCGCCAATCGGTTAAAAAATACTACCGTGCCGAAGCGCCGAGCTCCAAAAATTTCGACATAGCCCTCTCAGAAACGCGATTAAAATCACACATCGCCCGACACACAGATGATTTAGCCGAGCTTAATAAACCGTTCGGACCGTTTAAAGAAAGTGTATCGGTCTCCGACGTTAAGGCCTTTCGGCAGTTTGCTGAGGGGTTGAATCTGGATGTTTCGGACACTGCCACCGGCAAGCCCTCAGAATATGTAACCCTGATAAATCGTTTTACTCAAGAACAGAAAGCAGCCGGCGAATCTGGGTTTACGACACGCGAGCAAAGTGCAGTCATTATAGAGGCACTGCAGCACGGCCTAGACGCTTTATCGGTAAAAGGCGGGGATGCCTCTGATCTCATCCGCGGTTTTTATAACTATGTATCTGAGAACGAGACCAGCCCGGTTGTTGCAGGCATCAAAACTAATGGCGGCGTGGTGCATGCATTGGCCGACATTGACAGGCTAGGAGGAAAAGAAATTACCGTCGATGCAGAAACCCGAACTCTAATTGGTCAGCAGTTCGACAAAGATACCGTATATGTTGATCGAGTTAAATTCGACGCTAACAAGGTTACGTTTTTTGATGCGTCCGGAAAACCGGTTAGTGGATTGGATGATTTACGTACCTACGACTGGGTGGGAATTACCGATGGTGGATCCTATTTGTATAAGACTGACGATGAAGGTCAAGCGCAGTCAGTAAAAATTGAAAAAGCAGTTGCTGATAAAATTATTCTGTTAACCGAACAGGGGTTGTTGGACTTACCTGAATCACAAACCGAGTCTCCGAGTTTCGGTTTACTGGTTAAGCGTCGGTATGAACGCCAAATTGAAGCGACACAAGACATCGCTAAGAGTATTGCTGATAGAGCTCGTGAATTAGGTTTGTTGCCAAGTGATGGTGATTCATTCGATGGCGATGCGCCGCTTGATCGCGTCGCGGCGGAACAGTCTTTAAATCGGTTGCTAGAATTAGCAGGCGGTTCCATCGTAGACGCACGAGCCTCGAACAAGGTCGCTGTAAAAGCGTTTTACAACCAAATCGAAGACGACTTTGGTTCATCACGCGCCTTTTTTGATCAAGTGATAACACTCGATGGTATTGACAAAACATCCGTTGTTAATGCGTTCCCCGAGTTAGGTTTACGCTACGTCGCAGAACAAAATACACAACAACTCAAAGGCGCACTGGCTTTACGCACAGAAGTTGTAAGGAGCTTATCGGTCTTAACATCGGACCACACCTTGCCGCATCTTGGCAATAAACAATTGTTAGAGGATTTGGCCAGCTTCGATACAACGCTATTGCCTAAATCCGATCAACGTGCATTTGAAAGTTTAAAGCGCTTGTATGAGTCCGTTTCTGAATCTATTGACACGGGTAACATCACCCAGCGGATGCTGTTGGACCAAGCCCGTCAGTTCGGCACGGAAGTAGGCTTGGGGGCCAATGAGCGTCGTATACAAGTTGCGAAGGGATACGTTACTAGTCAGCAGGAAGCCACAAGCCGAGTTGTCAAAACCCTGCGATACATTTTTGCTGAAAGCAGTGATGATCCGGCGGTTAAATCTACCATTGACACAATATCACGTTTGGCTGCCAATGATGCGTTATCGACAACCCGTACGGAAGACATCAACACCGCTCTCAAGCAGCTTGATCTGATCGAAGTGTCTCCACAGAATCAACGGTTTTTGAATGACAACATCAGAAGTGTTCAGGCACTTGACAGTAAAATTGCCGAGTTCCGTGCTCTAGGAACAGCTACGGGTTTGCAAGAATCTGATATCAACGCAGAGCAATCGCAACAGTTAGCTGAGCAGGTCAATTTAGGTTTACGGCAAAACAACGAGAATCGACAAGCCTTATCGACGTCACTCGATGCATCAGCTCTACTGGCGCTATCCGGACAGGCTACCGCAGATACGCGTCTCAAATCAGTGATTGAAGCATCAGCCGGTACTGATCATTTTACCGTGAAAGAACAATTAAATGCGTTGGTACGCGGCGCAACGGCAGAACAATTAGCTGATATTGATCCTGTGCGCTTAAGTGACATTTTTCACGGCGCAGCACTTGCTGAGCTGATTAGCGACCCGGTACCTCTTTGGACTAACAGCGACACTAAAAGTCAATTGTACGGTGATAAAGGCCAGGCGATTGATCAAGCGATACAGGATATTCCAGGCCAACTCAAGGACGCTGTTTATAGCTTGGATTCATTGCGGTCGTCGTTTGCAGGCGATGATGCAGCATTTCAAGCATTTGCAGCTAAATGGTCGAAAGCAACATTGGACTACGTGGGCGCCGTTCAGCACCTCGATAGTGATAATTTCACGCGGCAGTTTTCTCGTGAGGCTGTCGATATTCTGCAAGGATATATTTCAGCCAGTGACACGGGTGATGATAAAACTACAACGGAAGGGTACCAAGCTCAGTTAGCGGCTTTGAAAGATGTCACTCGACCTGACCCATCATTAGTCGCATCATCCGATGAGGTAGGTCTGCCAGTTTTGACCGCTGAAGATGCTAAGGCAGCAAGTGCGTCTTACCAGCGTTATGTGACGAGTTACCTGAGTGATTTGAAAGACACAGTTGCGACCTTCAGTGATCCTACGTTGCAAAGCGTAGATGCTGAATGGGTCGGTAAGGTCGCCGAATTACAAAACCTCACTGAGGGCCAAATTCCTGGCTTTGCTCGAGAAATAAAAGCGGGGAGCGATCTGAATTACTTCGATTCGGATCTCGTAGACCGATTACAAACGTTGCGCCAAAAAGTTGAAGGCGTTACTGGCAAGTTATCGTTATCCGTCGATGAAACAACGGCACCGGTTGATGTGCCGGGGCATATTGCCAGTGCAACAACCGAATCGTTGAATCGAGCGATTGGGGCTGCGGTAGAGTATTGGAATGGTTTATCTGACGATCAAAAAGCGCTGGCAGATAAAGGTTTTGGCCTGAATCAAAACGATATTGATAGTTTGAACAAAGCATCAGATGTTTTGACTGCGCAGCCTGAAAGTGTGCCGTCTGACGCATTGCAATCGGATACTCTGAAGCGGTTTTCGAAGTTTGATAAGTTAGCCGCTCGAATCGCCAATCAGTCTGAAGAACCGAGTGGTCGTTTACCTTGGGTTGAATCACTGAACGCCGATTTGCAGATCGCGCGGCTTGAAGATCCGAGCTTCAGAGTCGTCACTGTCGGGCCTCCACTGGATAAACGGGATATCGCATCAGGTAAGGCATATGAGCATGTATATCAAACCAACGTGCCTGGTATCTTAGTCGGATTCAATGACGGCGATGATGTTACAAAGACACTAGATCTTCTTAACAGCGGATTTAACGAAGACACCAATTCAAGTGGGGTTTTTGCAAGACAACTCTATGCAGCGGGTGAACTGACTCGCGCAAATACCGATGGTGCACGCCAACTCTATGGCGTTGAGCGTGGCGGGCTTGTGCTTGGCGAACAAAACCCCACATTGTATTTGAGTTCGGATACCTCCAAACGCCCGATAACGCCCGCGTCGGGTGAAAATGGTACCTTGATTCAGACCCAGATCGGCGAATCAAATACACCCTACGGGCAACTTAGTGATTTGTACGGGCAGTTATCACAAGTCATTACTGATGCAACAACGAGTCAGATACCCGGCGGTAAGCGGCGCCTAGATCTTGGGCAAGGGACACAATTTGAATGGGATGAGAGTGTTCAATCACAGGCTAGCAAAGGAACCGGGTTTATCGGTGATTCACCTTTCGATATCGCGAGTGATACCGCCATTGGTTGGATTAACGAAAATACCTATCGAACGTTGAATGGGCAGCCGGGTAATATTCTTGATGGAATAGGCAGTTCGCCTATTTCAAATGATCAATCCGCAAGCCTGCATATTCCGAATTCAAGCGTTAAAGATGCAGCGATGACTGCACCATTGCCGATTGAGTCTACATTCGGTTCAACAGATAACGTCTTTCATTACCTTAACGAGCAGCAAGCGCGTTTTCGTGAGATACGGACATTGCATCAGGCGTTGGATACGCCCGAAATTGCTGCCAAAATTGCAGATCGTCAAGCATTTAAAGCGAAGCTGCAGGCGGTGGAAAGCAAGGGTTTTGATGTTGATCGCTTAGCTCAGGCAACTGTATTGTCGGTGAACCAGAAAATATTGGATGTTCTTAATGGGGAAACGCCAGCGGGTCAAAATACCTCTTACTTTATTAACCGACCTCTGGAATTGGTTGATCAAGCGCGTAAGATTGTTGGCGGACAGATTTCAGACCCAACAATCGCAAAAGAATTCAACACTAAGGTGGCGAACTGGACGCTCAAATTGTATCAAGAGCGTTACGATGAGCGGGGATTTACGGATTATGTCGATAAAGTCCGCGACTTTTTAGATGCAACTAATCATTCACAGAATACTGCCGCAATAAAAGATATTTCAGATCTTACAAACCCGTTTGGCTTATCAGAACAGGATTCAGCGGCCGCCCCTGCTGTTGCGCTTCGGGATTTGGCTCGCTTGCTTGGTCGCGAAGATCGAGTAGAAGCCGCAGCAGTGGGTTCGACACAGGATTTTGCCAAGGTAATTTCAAATGGCTCAGAAGGCCCACTTAGCGAAGACGAGCAAACAAAAGTAGCACGGCAATTGGTGTCGGGCCTTGAACAGACGCTATCTGAAAGGTTTGAACAGGGTGGGAATATCGAACCTATTGCCAAGTCATTGGCACAATTTCTCGATAATGAGGCAACGCCGTTACAGCGTGCGGTATTCAAACAAGCGAACGGCGTTGTTGGAATTCTCGACTCCGTAGTGAATGTCGACGGAAGCCCGTTATTGATCAGCGATGAAACCCGAACGCAACTCAGTCAGTATCTATCGCCGGGTGAAACCACGATCACACGCGTTGATTCATACGCTGACGGCAGTTTAAAACTAATCGCATCTGACAACACCAGCTTTGCCTTGCCTGAAAAGATTCAAGGTCATGCCTATCAATTAGACGATGGCAGTAAGCTCTATCTCAGCGATAGCTCCGATCAACAGAACCTGCGCATCAGCGCCAAGCTCAATGAACGTGTGGGCTGGCTTGAAAGCGACCGTTCTTCGGGCTCAGTACTGGATGTTAATCAGTCATTCGCATTCCATAAAGCCATTGATACACCCGAAGATTTTGCGAAACTGGTTGCCGAGAAAACGGCAACTTACGATACGTTATTGGCGAATAATGAAGCGTCACCCGAAGACGCAGCGGCGTATCGGCAGTTAGTCAAACAAACGGCTGACTATGTTGGCAGTGCGTTAAACGATGCGCCTGAAAAAGCTGCTGTTTTTTATCGAGAGCTAGATCGTGCATTTGACGCTCGACCTGAACGTTTCCTTCAAGATGTCGCAGTTTACAGCCCTGATCAAGCTGCGAGAGTGGGTGAGCTGTTCCCTGACTTGTCGATTAAACTGCGTGCAAAATCGATCGAGACTAATATTGAATCTCTTCAAGCAAACCGAAGTCGCATACGTGATGTGTTGGCGGGTATTACTCAAGCTGCCGAATTCCAAACGCAGAAAGNCCCAGTCGCGAATGCTGATTTGTTGTCTGCTATCGATGCAATAGATCAATCGACTTCAGATTTACCCGCCGCAGAGCGCGCAGAGTTTGAACGGGCCTCGAAGATTCTGCGAAACAGCATTGCACAGCTTGAAGGTGAATCATCAACCTACGATAAAACCGCACGCAATATTTCAGATGATGCGGGCGCGGGCTTTAATCGTTATGCGGATAAACTAGGCGCACTGCTAGCAGACACTAACAAAGAAAATGCGCTTAAAACGCTCTATAAGCTCACTAAAGATGTACGGTTTGCGCCATCGGACCTATCCAATAGTGAACTTTTACAGGCCGCTAACGATTTTGACCTAGTAGCGGCCGATTTGAGGCCTCAGCAGGATGCAGAGTTTAAGAGTGCACTTAAGCTACTCAATAACAATATCGCCGAAACTGAACGTCAACAAAATGCACTCGGCGATCTCGCAGCAAGCGTCAGCGGTGATGATCCAGTATTGGCGAATGCTAGGTCTAATACGCAAAAACTGGCACAAATCGAAAACGGTTTACAGCAATTCAGAGAGCCGGGGAGTGCCAATGCCGACGTTGATATCGCAACGCTCAGAGAAGCCGATAGCGCTGCTGGCAAGGCGATCAGTTCGGGGCGGGAGGTACTCAGCACGTATCCTCGTTCGAAAACCTTTGATCTGTTTGATAAGTACCTCGACGATGCTTCACTGAAGTCATTCGTCGAAGAAAGCGGCGGTAGCTCGCGATTCTCCGTACGCGCTCAATTACTCGATTATATCGCAACCGTGGGGCCTGAGGCCGCAGCCAAAGCAAATCCGCGGTCATTGGCTCATCTTATTGATTTATCAACGTCCAGTAGAATCTACGAAGGGCAGAGTCGGGAAGCTGCTGTAGCAGCTATTGCGCCTGAGGTTGAGGCATCAGTCGTCGGTATTGATTCGTTGCGCAGTGTGTTTGGCAGTCAAGCCGAATATAACGCCTTTGCTAGTCGGTGGTCGCAAGCTGTGCTTGATGCAATTCCGGTGGCGAAAACCTACGGAGCAGATTTTTCCGGTTTCCAAACGGCTACATGGGATAGGCTTAGAAATAATCTGGCAGGTGACAAATCACTGAGCGTTGATGAACGAATGCGGCTACAGCAGTTTATCGGCGATCAGACTGCACCTCGGGCATTAGCGCTGCGTCCACAGCATCCATCAGGCAGCTTTAATCCGTTTGCTGAAGGTGCATTGTTACCCACCACAGAAGACAACTATGTTGTTAAACCGGAAGCGCAACGCTTTAACGATTTCCATGGTCGTTATCTGAATGAGCTGTCTACTGCGGTTTCTGCGTTTCGAAATCCAGACCTGCAAACGGTCAATGCCGCTTGGCTCGATAAGGTTGCTGAGCTAGACAACATCGTTGACGGTGCTGTTCAAGGCTTTGGGCAGGAATTGGCGATCGGCCGACAAACAGGGTACTACGCGAAAGATTTACCGACACGTTTGAGCCAGTTCCGCGAGGCTATTGAGGGCGTCGTCGGCCATAAAATTGATTTGCCCATTGATAGTGAATCTGCGCCGCTTAATGTGCCCGGTCAGGGCGGCATTGCCGACCAGTTGGCAATATCACTTGCCGCCGCAGACGGCGTTGAGTATTGGAACTCCCTCACTGACACACAAAAAGTCCAAGCCGAAAAACAGTTTGGTATCTCCGCTGACGATATTAATGCGTTGAGAAAAACCGGTGTCGATGCGTTGAATAGCAAGGATGTGGTTACCTCCGCTCGTGAGGCGTTTGCGCAACTCAATAAACTCGACAGTGTGGCAATTCATCTGGATGCCACTGGAGAGCGCCCGGCGAACGGAAATGTAACGCCTTGGGCAGAGGACTTAACGCCGCAGTTAGAAATACAGCGCTTGCAAAGCGACAATTTTGCGCCTGAGTTCGTTGGCAAACCGATCCCTTATGAGCACGCAGTATCTGAAGGCCATGCCTACGATTTCATACGAGAGACCAATATTCCCGGTGTCTATGTGGGTTTTGATAAGCCGGCTGAAAGTGGGGCTACCACGGTTGATCTAGACGAAGGCTGGAATGGATTAAACGCAATTTATCGTGGTCTGCAAGGTTCAGAAGCAGAAAGAGGCACCTTTGCCCGGCAGTTATTCACCGCCTCAGAGCTGAGTCGGCAGCATGGTAATCATTTAACTGACGACTATGGCGCTAGCGGCGAAGGTATTGTTGTTGGCGTTACGGATGGTGAATCTGATATCACGTTGCTTGAGCATGGCGATGGACAAAACAGTAGCCAGATACGGTTGCATTCATACACTGCCGGCGATAAAACCGCACAAGTAGCCGATTTATATCGTGGTTTATCCCATGCGATAACCGAAGCCACATTCAGCAACAATGAATCCGATCCGACTGCCACACATCGACTTCGCATCAGCGAAGACCAAAGCATTACCTGGGGAGACGGCATTAACGAACGACAGACGCGGGGTGTGGGTGAATTTGCCAACCGTCGCTTCAGCGGCCCAGCCGAAAACACCGCCGTCGGCTGGATAAATGAGAATACCTACCGGCAGTTGCACGGCCTGAATCCAGCCATTGTGGTTGCCAACGATGCATCACCCGATGCTCGAGGCAATAACGCGGGTAGTATTCTACGAATTTCAGAAGAAGCGATAGAAAGCCCTCAAGCACAGGTGAAAATTGCTAAACGCGGGCCGTTTAAGACCCTCGCGGATGCCTATCGTTACTTGAATGAAAACCAGGAGCATTTGCAAAAGGTTCGAACTTACCAACAGGCTTTGTCAGATGATGGCATCAGCTCGCGCCTAACACCCGAAGGCCGACAATCGATCGTCGACGCCTTGAACAACGAAATGGTGTCGCTGAAAGATACCACCAAAGTGGCATCGGCCATTGCGATTGCGGCTTACGGTGAAGCGACAACCTACGCTAATGGGTTAGATGCAGATGTTGCTCTCGAAGCGACTCGCGATGTAACGGTCGCTGTTATTCAAGAATACGCCGATGCCTTCCATACTACGGGCAATCAAGATCAAGTTCGCCCCATTATCAGCAAAGTACGTGACAAAGCCGGGTCTCTTTTTTCTTCGCAGCTTAAAGACAAAAAATTCGGCGAAAAACTGAAAACCTATTTCGCCAACAACGACCCAGAAGCAGCGATCAGTTACGTTCCTCAGGATATATCCGATCTGCGTCGGCCGCAGGGTGCACTCGATGTGCCAGCCACCAAAGAGTCGGTTGATCTGTATAAAACCTTTGCCGCAGCCCTTGGAAAGGGTGATCAGGTGCTTGATACATCAGCCGGTACAAAAGGCGAATTTTTGGCCTTAATTACTGGTGCATCTGCAGAACCTGAGACTGTTCCTGCCGAACAGGCATTCGCTAAGCAGTTGGTGCAGGCGACAGAGAAAACGATTGAGTCACTGGCAGATACCGGCGGCGATATTACGCCTTTAGTATCGGCCTTAGCCGACTATCTGGAAAATACTGCATCGCCCGTGAAGGAAGATGCAATTCGTGCGGAAGGCGGAGTCTTCAATCAACTCGATAGGTTGAGTCAGATCAATGGGCATCCGCTGGAGTTTGATAATCGTTATGCAACTCCGCTCGCACCTATTCTTGAGCACAGCCCTGCTGTTGCTACATCTGCCATTGTCGATAAAACCGGCGCTTTGCAATTTGTTGATAAAACCCTGTCGGGCGACGGTGTAGATCCTGTTAATTATCCCGGTTTCAGTCATGATGAAGCGGTGACGCGATTCACCCTCGATGGTGGAAGCCAGTTGTTAGTTGGCAAAGATCAGAACGGAATAACGCGTTCGTTTCGTATTTCCAAAGAATTTTCCGAAGCGGAGAACTGGTTGACTTCCTCTGAAGCCGTGCCTTCGGATATCGCAGTGCTCAAGGTACCCGTTGAATATTACAAGTCAATCCTACCGGCGGGCGAAGCGGACTATCTCGTTGTACGAAAGTTGCAGCAGTTTGATCAGCTGACGTCAAAACAATTGTCGAGCGATGACACTAAAGCAGCAATGGTGGGTTTTGTACGCGATATCAATCAGTACGTTAATCAAAATCCTGACAATCGAGCAAGCTTTGACGAGGCCGTTAAGGCCTCCGGTATTGATGTGCCGGTGAAGGTGTTGGCCTCGCTCGTTAGAGAGCAAAGCAGTGGCGAGCAGCAGCTGCTGGAGCTTTTTACGCAGGATGCTTTGGCGGTCAGTAATGAGACGGTGAGAGAGCAGCTTGGGCACGTAGCTGCTCTCCGCGACAAGGCTCAGGAAGCTATTTTTTCTATCGCTGGCGAAGAGCTACCAGACCGCGCTGTGATCGATCGGGCCTATATCGATCGGGTTGTTGGCGAGATAAAACAAGAGACACAGGGCAATCCAGATTATGATGGAACCATCATTGATGATGTCATCAAGCTCTATGAAAAGACCAGTGATATCTATAACGAAGAAGCCAAGACGCTGCATGATGGATTCCGCCGTCAGCAATCGATTGTCGACGATAGCGAAAATCGCGGCGCTGAAGGCAACACTTTTGTTGACGATGGCAAAAAGCTTCTGAGTGATAACCGTAAAACTATCCAACGCACGGGTGAAAAAATCCGAAGCTTGATCGAAGGCGATGGTGTGTTCGATCTGGCAGTGTTCCTTCCTGATAACGAATACGGTGGGCAAACAACGGCTGAAGTCTTCGGCAATCTGATCGAGTCGTCGGGCGGCAAACAAAGCTACAGTGTTTCGGCAGGGTTGAAACGCACATTTGCGAGTACCAATGAGGTGCCGGCAGCGGATGACATCGCGAAGGTGTTTCATTTTAGCGTTAGCGCAAAAACGGCAAGTGGAGAGTCGTTTCCCGCGGCGTTACGTCATACGTTTAACGAAGCAAAAGCACTGCTCGTGGACGACGATGCATTGAGTGCCCGCTTTGCTGACGAGCCTGAAGCACTCCAGAGCTTCCGCGCTGAATGGGCTGAAAATACAGCGAAATTTGCGCGATACGCAAACGCATTACTCACCGATACTTATGATGATCCGAGCGGTTTGCTGCTGAATGAAAGTGAACTGGATGTATTCAAATCAGCGCTTCAAGCGGGTTCAGACTCAAGCAATACTGTCGACCCCGTTGTTGAAAAGGCAACAGCAACGTTGGAAGGCTTGGTTAATCAAACGGAAGCGCTGACACCCGCAACTAAGCCGATTACACCGCGCGATGTGTTTGTTCCAGAAGATGGCTCATCAGTAGATCCGGTTGTATTCCGCTTGGGCGTTGCAGAGGCGGGAGAAGATTCGGCGAGTTTCAGAATTCGTTATAACGCGTACGGTGGTGATTCCACAATTGTTGTGTCTGCCAGTGATCTGGTTAATGCGNCCGACCCAAAAGCACTGTTAGAGAGTATTCAGCAAACGGCGCAACTCTACGATGGCAGTACACGCTCGTTAGAGAGGCTCAATATCCAGTTGAATACCTCTGATCTTCCTCCGCAATTGCAAACGGTCATTGATGAACTGAATCAGCAAGATACGCTCAATATCACAACTGAGCGGCGTATTGTTGATGGACCGGCAAGTTCGGTTGATGCTGGAAGCTCTGCTGATGCCGGAGGTACAGATTCTATCGATGGGCCGGGTGTCGACGATGGTGGAAACCTTCACGGTGGTAATTCAGACCGGCCACCGGCGCCTTCACGTCAAATATCGCAAGAGTCAATTAGCGCGCTGCAGCATATTGAAACCGGTTATCTTTCACTGGATAACGGCACAACCTTGCTGATGCTGGATCTCACCGGCATTGACCCTGAGCAAATCACGTCGGAACTGTTCGAAACTTTGAAAACCGAAGCCGAAAACTACACCGGCCGGAGCGTGAGTAAAACGGACGTTATTATTAGTCCTACGTTGTCAGGCGAACAGCGTGCTGACATTATCGAACGTACCTCATCGTATGGTGGCGAGATCGGCCATCTAGTGAGTACGGACCGTGTGACTGCAGCCTTCAACGATATCGAAAACACAAAAATTAAAACAGCGGTTCGTCAGCTCGTCACTGAAAACCACTTGGATGTTGCCATGCGGTTGAAAGCGTACCAAGAACTGACTTATGTGCCGGGTTCTGTGGTCGAATTACCTGACGCTAGCGGCAAGCGGGGTGGCGTTACCCGGTATCAGGTGACATTGCGTGGGCCTGCTAGCGACGATCGCTCTGTAGTAACAACGGATAGTACGTTTGCGGATCTCGTATCCGAAGGTACAGGGCTGCGGACTTCATTGGGTGAGCTTGCCGAGGTTAATCGCGCTTATAACCGGCCTAAATTTGATAAACAAATCTCTGAACAACAAGATTTCCGTGAGCTTGAAACAATCGGCGCATCTCCGCTCGATGATAGCTCTGCGGTTAGCGGGGTTAACGAATCATCGGCTAGCGAATCCCAACCTTCATTGGTGCCAAACGATCAGGCTTTCAAGCCGGCGGCCGGCCCCATCAAGATCGACCCCAAAAAAGTTGCGCAGTTGCACGATCTAATTGGTCAGATTGCTGGGTTAGAATCACCGAAACATGCTGCAATCGCTGCTAAAGCAGAAGATTTGGGAAGTCGACTGCAAGAAAGCACATTAAGACTTCAGAAAGAAAATGGCTTACCAGAAGGATATGTTCCAATTCCAGGATCGATCACGCAACTTCCTAAAGACGGTGAAATAGTTAACCCCAAAGAAGGACCCATGAAATCGCTTTATATGTTGAAGGTGATTAATGAAGAGGGAGAAACACGCACGGCGGTGACTAATGATGACACATTCGTCGAAGTGCGAGACTTTGTTAAAGAGAATGTAGATACACTCATTGAGGCATCTAAAGCCGGCTCGACACAGGGTGGCGCCCAAGAATCTGACCCACTCGAAGCAGAAGGTTTTAATACGTTAAACGCTGCATTTGCGATATTAGCGCTCAATGGGTTCTTGGAAAGCAGAGAGCGTGCGGCAGCACTTGGCGAAGAAGGGAATTCGACGCTAGCGAAAGTTTTGATGTATCAGCAGTATATCAACTTCGCGCGGATCGGAACTGGTCTTGCGATGGAAAGCTACCAGGTCGTCAAACTTGTCAAGCAGGCAGTTCAGTCTTCAACGCAAGTGGCTGAAGCTACCGCAAAATCGTCCAGCGTTGGTTTGTCGATCGCTGGCACCGTGCTCGGTGGAGGGGTAGATCTGTTATTGAGTTCAGCTTCGGCTGGATTTGATATTTACGAACTCACAAAAGCAACAACTGATGCCGAACGAGCCTCGATTGGCACCCAGCTGTTCTTCGATTCTAGTTCGGCAGTGCTTGGCGCCACATCAATTGGTGTAGGCATTACCGGAACTATCGCAGGGGCGGTTGCATCGTCTGAAGCCGTATCAGCAGCAGCCGCAGCGACTGCCGGTTCAATTGCTGCAGGTGCAGCAGCGGTTGGCGGTATTATTGGTGGTGCTGGTGTGATATTCGCAGGTTTAGGCATCGGTATCACGGCACTCGTTGGCACCTACTCACAGATTAACTCAGGGGCTGAAAATGTTGCCAAAATGTTTAAAGGCTTTGACGATACTTATCGAAATGGTGGTTTCACCTTTGATAAGGATAAAAACACACTGATTACGTCCGGTAGCGGTGTCGTACGTAAGGTCGATTTCACTACCGGAAAAGTAACATTCGGATCACATCGTATTTTCAGTACTCGCAGAGACGGTTTACTGCAAACCCGTGATGTTGTGCATGACGAGAGCAAGGCGATTAGTATTCGTTCGGGCATAGGCTACGGCGAAACATCGGTGCTTGATAGCGACAAGCGCGGGGCTGATGTGATTGTTGTGCCAATTGTGCCCGACACAACCACGATTGACTTCAGCTTTAATAACTTACCCGGTGCGACGACTAAGCACTGGACGGGGGCTGACGTTGCTAGGCGGCTTAGCGGTTCGAACTTTGATTTTAGTTACTACAACGGATTTGAATGGGTAATCGATGATGTGAAGTTCGATTACAAACGCACCGGAGTAGAAGTTGATCTTGATAAACAAAATCGCGTTGTCGCAATACCGGATATTCCTGATGAATTTGTCGGTAAGATCTACCATAACCTCTACGGTGATGGTGGCCAGTACGTATTATCGTTGAATGACCATGCAGAGTTGTATACCCATAATACCGCGGGTGCAGATGCCAGTACGTGGATACTAGACGCCTCGAACCTCGATTCACAGAATCTTCATGTTGATCACAACAGCATCCACTTTGGTAGCGCGAAAGTTGGCGTCGGCGATCGATCGCATTCAACCGTGTTGATCAATGAATCGAATGGCGATGTATCTACCCCGGACTTTGATCAACAAAAAGCCACGCTTGTGTATATCAATGGCGAAACGGTTGACGACGATAAAGCTAACACCGGTATTGCACGTCCTGACCTGATGCAGCATATAGATGCACTCAATAAAGCGGGTCGCCTCAGTGAATATACCCGTATCAGTCACTACCATGCGGCTGATGGCAAAGTGCATAACACTGTCTTCTATGAACGAGATCACGCTGAGATTCTCTACTCGAATGACGTACCCCATGCAACCCTGCTCAATTTCGGTATTCCCGAGTCTGTTTCAAACCTGATTAGTAATGGTAACTTTGAACAAGTTAAAGAGGGCACTGCAAAAGGCTGGACATTAGACGCTGGCGACAAATTACACGTGTTAGATCGTTCTTTTGGGCCAGGTACGGACGGCGATAACAAAATTGACACCGTGGCCGGGCAAGTTGTTTCACAGACACTCAAAACCGATACTGGCCATCGCTATACGATTACGCTCGATCAAGCGTCAATTTATGGCGCCGGTGAGTTTCAGGTGTTGTGGAATGGTAAACCCGTCGCCGATTTTAAGATTGATGGCTCTGAAGTCGAAACTGGGAAAAACTGGCAACAGCGCAAGGTTACTGTGTTGGCGACAGGCGATAGCTCTAAGCTCAGCATACGTGGTGTTAAGAATAGCCTGGTTGATAACGTTCAGGTGCATGAGGCCAGCGTTGGTACCTCGGTATTTTTCGATGATACAACCCAGCAATTGTTGCAGATCGACAACGCCACGCATAACACGCTGCAATCGGTATTATTACCCGGTTTCGATGGTGATTCGTCGGTGTTGGGCGCGACCGATAAAAACGGCGTACTGCAAGTCTTCGTGAAGGCGAATGATAGTGTAGCCGAGCCTGTGACTTATGGCTTCCACTCGGTGGGTGGCCGTCTGGTGTTAGATTCAATCACTGGTGATTCTCAGCTCTACGATACACTAAAAAATTCAGCGTCATTTAATCTGCAATCGTTAGCGGATACATTCAGTTCGCCGGTTACTGTTGCTGGGCAACTGCGTGTTACGGTAGGTAGCCAAACCCCGGTTATTATTAACGGCAATACTGGTGATGTGCTGAATATCAACACCGATAACCCGACAGCAGGTGTGCTGGTGCTGCAGTCGAGCTTGACCTCGGATAAAACCGGTAAGGTGATTGCTTTACATGACACGTCGATAACCGGGCGTGTTTACTTCGCCGATCATACGCCAGNCAACTTGGCTGATGCTGATAAGTACATTGGCGAGCATCAAAAAACAGGCACAAACTATCTTATCGACTCGTTGGATTTCAGCGATTCAGGCGGCAAGAAACTGTCAGGGTTCTTCCAGCAACATGCGCATCTTGCTCAAGGCGCTTCAGCCGGCAGCCATACCGACACGAATGTGATCCACCAAATTGATGGTCGGATATATCTCCGTAAAGGCGATCATACTTTTACGATTACGCATGACGATGGCTTGCGTTTGAGTGTTGCTGGGCAAACGCTGGTTGATGCCGATAAGTGGGATGGCCATAAAACTCAAACAGTCACTTATCATGCGTCAGATGATGGAGTTGTTAGTCTGAAGGCCCTGTACTTCCAAGGAGGCGGCCCAGCAAATCTGAAAATTGATATTGATGGCAAGATAGTATCGGCAACCAACTTTGCTGACCCCGCGGTCAAGTACGGTTCCAATCTGATCGATCAATTGGAAAACGAGCCAGCAACGTTGTCCACGCATCATGACATCACCAATCAGATCAGCACGCAGGCCGGCAAAACCTATATCATTCGGTTTAATCAATCCTCAGTCGGCGAATCCGGTCAAGCCGAGCTCTGGTGGAATGGCAAGAAGGTTGATACCGGCTATGTATCTTCTGGCCAGCACGGATTGGTCAGAACCTATGCCGTCACTGCAGATGCTGCGTCTACATCGCTGGTATTGAAAGGTATAAGCAGCAGTGAAATATCAAACCTTGGCGTGTATGCAGGTAAACTTTCTGATTATCGTTCGGTCAACGGCCTGCAGGCCAATCAACAAACGGCTTTGTCTTCCGATATCGAAAACGGGCGGTCGTTCCTTGAGGGGAGTGTGTTGTTCCTGGGTAATCAGGGGACAGATAACCCTGAACAAGCCCTGCAAGCTTTAAACTCGACGGATGCTGCGATTGACTATCGTGTCGGCCAAGTCGACTTCAGCGCCAAAGGTAGCGGTAAGCTGAGTGAGTTTTTCGGTGATAATGCCACTGCTTCTGATCAGGGAGGCCATGATCATGAGCACGCTGTACATCGAATTCATGGTCAGATTTATTTAGCCAAGGGCGACCACAAAGTGTCATTTGAACACAGTGGGGCGTTGCAATTAGACATCGGGCAACAGCGCGTATCAGGTATCGATGCGAGTGCTACGGCTGAACCGCAACTTGCGCGGTTTCATGCGGATAAAGACGGATTTTACGCGGTTGATGCAGTGTTTGTGGATACCAAGGGCAATGCCAACCTGAAGATCAATGTGGATGATAAAGCCCTGAGTGCGGATGCCTTTAACCCATCGGATGACGACAAACTTGCTGATAGCGGCCTGGCCAGTTTGCTGGGTATCTCTGCCAATATCTTCTTTGATAGTGCTAACAAAATCCTGTATCGACAACTTGGCGACGGTAAAGCTGAGCGTGTGAAGTTCTCGTTTGGCAATAAAGATGCATCGCTATCCGAAGGTCTTCCTGCACAATCTGCTGGCGTTATCGATTTTGAGCGAAACTTGATCACCAACGGTGATTTTGAAGCTTTCAAAAAATCCTCAGGAACAACAGGTACGCTTGATGGGTGGCATGCAAACAGCACGCTCTTTGGTAATCAGAGCTATGTCTTTGATGATCCATCCAGCTATGGCCATGGTACCGCGGGTGATAACAAGTTAGATCTTGATGGTGGCAAGCACATTTATCAAGATATCAAAACACAACCGGGGCAAACCTATGTATTAGCGCTTGATCAAAAGGGGTTGTTTGGCGAAGGTACCATGGAGATATGGGCCGGTAACGCCAAACTCGCGACGTTTAGCGCAAGTGACGATTATGACCCTGCATCAGCAAAATGGCAGCACCGAGTGGTTGAGTTTAAGGCCACCGGAGACTCGACACGGCTTGATTTGAAAGGGCTAACGAGTGGCTTGGTCGACAATGTACGCCTGTATCAAGGCTCGTTAGCAGACTATAAGCAATTCGAGTCTGGCGNTGCGGATGCTCACGGAAAACTCTTGGGCAGTTTGGCGGATGCTGAGCAGAAACGGGCGGACGTGACGGCAAAACCCAATGCTACCGACGTAACGATTGATCAAAGCCTAGCAGATGTGCAAAACCTGCATGGCCGTTATATTGCGCGCACTAAACAGGGCTTCAATTGGGAAATCGACAAACAAGGTAACGCGAATTTGGTTTCTATCAGCCCAGATTGGGTCAAGAAACACCCCGATTGGCATTCTCAATTGAGTCACTTGCTATCGCACCCAGCATCAGGGAAAGCGCTTCAAGCCATTTTAGTGGGTGGTTTGACGCTGAAAGAAGACCATAAAACCGCACCCAAGGCGATGTTGGCCTGGTATTTGGCTGGAACCGGCAATGTTGTTTTTGCAAATATTCCTGATGCAGACCCATCGCTGAGTTTGGTTAAAGTATCAACCGACGGGCAAACCGCGTTTCTCTATGACGCTAAAGAAAAAACCTTGTATACCCAGCGCACAACCACCTCTGTTGCTGTTGACGATGCGTTAGTTAATGGTGTGCAACTTGATGAAACCGGTACGGCGCGAATCGTGCCGGAGGCGTCCCCGTTATTTGCCGGTAATGTCAACGCGGTCAATATTGATGGAGACAACTTACTGGTCATCACAGAAGATGGCAAAAGTATCCGGCTCGACAATGATACGCAGACCGTCGTCGGAGTGTCTTCAGGCTATCAAACTGACGGCTCGGCGCTATCCAATAAAGATTCTAGTCTGGCGTTCGCTGGTATCGTGACTGAATTTGATCACACGGGCGATAAGCCCAAGCCCATTGGCTGGTTGGTTAACAATGGAGCCACGCATTACGACGCCGCCGTATTGAAATTGAGCGAAGGGCAAGAGCCTACCGCACTGGGTGTGGGGGTAAAAGGAAGCAATGAGGGGTTGTATGTCGTCGTGCCGGCTAAAAATGGGTTACAAACCCTGAATCGTTTACAAATCGTTGACGGGAAAACCACATCGTCGGTAGAGGGTAGCTTCCACTACGTGTCTGTTGACGGTGATGATGGCAACAAGACGTTAATCCTGCAACCGACGGTGAACACGTCGGATTGGAATCTTCCCACACTGAATAACATCAAGAATGTTGAAATTGATGATCTCGGTGTCGGTAATTCGGTACATATCTCACAAGACGCGTATGAGCATTATCAGCACTTCACGATCAATGATCTGGCATTCGGTAACGGTGATTCTGCGCCTGGCGGTATCCATTTGGATACTTTACTTGACCCTGAACAAGTTCGTATTGCCAAGGTTGGCGGTGATCTCGTCTTAACAGATACCATCGAGGGGCAGACGCTTAAAATTCGCGATGTGGATGATTATCAGAGCTCTAGTGCACAGCTATACACGCGCGGTCATGCGCCTATCAATATCCATGCGCTGGCGTCGCGGCTTGATGATTTGAGCATCAATGCGGATAAACAAACAAGCAAAAGCAGCAGTGTGACGCCATCACTGGGTCTTAACCAGATATTTGCAGATGCTGCCGATTTTGCGGGAGACAAACGAACAACGGAGAACAAAAGCGATAGTACATCGGTTGACCCGGGCTCTGTCGATAAACTGGTTCAAGAGATGGCCGCCTTTGATGCCAAAACCGATGTTGAGCTGGATAAAGAGAATAAACGATTTGGCGATGATGGCGTTATCGGGCTTTCTGATGACGGTCCGCACTCGCATAACCCTTAAATTTATTGATGCGAGTGGTGCGTTGTCGGGGGAGGTTATTGACTAAGGGACGCTATGTCTTTAATTAAACGGTATACATCCAACGTTATCGACTCGGGCTCAAAGCGGCTCGCTGTTTTAGTTTGTCATGGTTCGCAAGCTGATCATCAAGCATCAATGGTTGGTATTGATACCGGTATCAATACGAAACTCTCATTCAGTTGCCCGTCGGGTTACCAACTCAGCAGTAGCTTAGAGTCTGCAGTTGCACGCGGTAATGAGTTTTCAATACCGTGTAATCTCAACCGTTTTCAAGAATGCTATCTTACGCCGATAGAACCAGATCTGCTGCGGCAATTGGCGACGATGACGCGGCATCGGGATGTATTGGTTCTTTCGCCAGATGTCGAATGTCTCTCGTTAAGTGAACTGCTACCGACGTTAATGGGTTTCGGATATAGCCACATTGAGCTTCATTTCTGCCGCAATCAATCGACCGATAACGCGGTTTTTACGATCGGCGACGATTCCCAGCACAGCCAATATGTTTTTGGTCTTGGCGATGGTTTCAATACTGCAGCTCGCGATAAGTTGCTTTCACAGGTCTCGAGTAGCAATAACGCACTACGTAAACAATTGCGATCGTTAGCGGATATCAGCCAGCAAAGCAGTGAGCAGATTTTTCGGCTGTCAGGCCAGCCGTTGCCGGGCTTGGGCACTGAACCCGAGCAGGTTGAGCAAACCATCAGTCGTTTGAAAACAGTGGTTAGTGATAATCCAGAGGACGCCCCTTCAGCGTTGTTTGCAACGATTGAGCAGTATGAAAAAACGCGGGCGGTATTTGATCAACAATCACGATTACTGCGTGATGGTTTATTGAAGCAGGAAGATCTCGTAAAAGGGTTTCAGCAAGACAATCCATCGTGGACATCGATGGTTGAACAGGGCAAAAAGTTGGTTGCAGATAACGCCGTTGGGCTATCCAACGGGCAGCAGGCAATTAGAGATTTGCCAGCGTTGCCCGACGTTGAAAGCGCGCCCGTATTATCACCAGCATTGAATGCACACATCAAACAACTATTTGCGCCAGTTGAAGCGCATGCGACAGCTAATGCGTTGCAGGCCCAAGGGCGTAATTTATCGGTTCGCCTGCGGCAAGACACTCAACGGTTGCAAATGGAAAACCAACTGGCCAGTGATTATGTGCCTGTCCTGGGTACGTTAAAAACCGTAGAAGGCGTTGCTTCTGCTGATGGTGGTGGTGTATCTGATGTTCCTCACTATCAGATTGATTTGGTGAATTCCTCAGGGGATGTGCACAGTGTTTCAACCACAGAACATATATTTGATGAAGTAAAAACCTTTATCGAAGAAGAACTACCCCATTCACTGCCCCCGGGTGTNATGCCCAATGGTCATGTCGAAACCCCCGGTGAACGGCAGATTGAAGCGGATGGAATCAGCAGCTTGAACACCGCCTTTGCGATGATGGGGCTGCTAGGGTATTTCGAAACCTCGAAAAAGAAAGACGATGCCTTCGATAAAAACATGACCAGTGTGCTAACCGCGCATCAATATGTGACTATGGCGCGGGCTGGCTATGGAGTGGCGATAGATGCCTTCCATATTATTAAACTTGCCAGGCTGATGGTGACATCCACCGAAGATACTGCCAAAGCTGCCGTTAAAACCTTGGCTTTCTCAAGCATGATTGCAACCGGTGGGGTCGATGTTCTGTTGAGCTCTGCCAGCGTTGGGTTTGATATCTATGAACTGGTTCACGCGACGACCTCGCAAGAAAAACTGTCGACCGGATTACAGTTGGCGTTTGATTCAGGTGGCGCTCTGTTGGGGGCTGGTACACTCGGTTTGGGGATCACCGGTTCGGTTGCTGCCGCAATTGCTACCTCCGAGACGGTGACCGCGGCGACAGCGGCAACCGCCAGCTCAATTGCTTCAACTGCCGCGGCACTGGGCGCGGGTACGGGAGGTATAGGTGTGATTGCCGCGGGTATAGGCATTGGCATATTGGCGCTTGTTGATACATATTCACAAATTGATGCAGATGCCGAAGCGGTTGGTCGTTATTTCAACGAGATTGACAAAACCTATAAAAATGGCGGTTTCACGTACGACAAGAAAAAGAACGCATTGGTCGCGGTGGGGGCAGGGATTGTTCGCAAAGTTGATTTACGCAGTGGGGTAGTGTCGTTCGGCGAGCACAAAATTTACAGCACACATCATGGCAGCTCGGGTAGTGGTAAAAAGCAGTACTTTTTTTGGGCGGGTGATATGCCGCAAGTCATTCACGATGCCTCTAAAGCGATTAGTGTACGTAGTCGAATCGGCTATGACAGCACCGCTGAGCTTGATTCAACCAAACGTAATGCCTCTGTGTTGGTATTGCCGATTTCACCCGACACCGACACGATTGATTTCACCTACAACACGTTACCTTTTGCAACCAGTATGCACTTCGATGGCGCCGATATCTTACGCCGAATGAATGGCGACAATTTTGATTACGATTTTTATATTTTCCCGAGTGATTACACCATCGATACGATCAACTTTGATTATCGACGTACCGGTGTTGAAATTGATCTCGATGACGCAGACCGCACCTTGGTAGTGCCTGAGATTCCAAAGGAATTTGTCGGTAAAATCTACCACGACTTTTATGGTGACGGAGGTGATTATTCAATTGCATTAACCGATCACGCTGAAATTTATACGCATTCATCGGGATCAAATCCCAGCACATGGGTTCTCGATGGCACCAATCTGGATGACCACACCATCAAGGTGAAGGGGGCACAGATTCAAATCGGCAGTGCCGTTGTTGGCGTGACGGATAAGAATATATCGACTGTGCTGATTCACGAACCCGGTGGGGATATTTCGACGGTCGATTTTAGCCACCAGAAAGCGATGGTGAGTTTGGTTAACGGTGAGGCTGAAATCACTGGTGACGATAGCAGCGACACTCACAAAAAAGACACACCGGCCGTGGCACGAAAAAACTTGTTAACGCACCTGCGAAAGTTGGAGTCTGAAGGGCGTTTGAATGCGCTTACGGCTATTCGTCACTTGCACACCGCAGATGGCCCGGTATATACACGTGCGTACTACCAAGGCGGCAGCGATAAGGTGTTGTATGCCTCAGGTTTTTTGGATGCCGAAATTCGAGATATCAATGTACCTAAAGAGGCGCCTGATAGAGTTCTAAACGGTGATTTCGAGCAGTTTAGCGCGGGTATTGCAACGCATTGGCAATTGGCCGGTGCGGATGAGGCCGAAGCACATGTGCTGGGTGACCAGTTTGGGCCGGGTACGCGTGGGCAAAATAAACTCGATACCGTAGCCGGTCAGACAGTGTTTCAGGATATTTCGACCGACAAGGGGCATACCTATCGTATTTCATTAGATCAGGCGTCGATATATGGCCACGGTGAATTCGAGCTATTGTGGAACGGTCAAGTTGTTGCGCATTATTCGATCGATGGCTCTGAAAACGAAACCGCCAAAAATTGGATTTCACGGCAGGTGCAGGTAACAGCAACTGGCGATACCTCTCGTTTGAGCATCCGAGGTATTCAAAACAGTCTTGTTGATAATGTGCAAATGCATGAGGTATCAGCAGGTACTGCTGCATTTTACGACGAAAGCTCGCAAGCCGTGCTGATTACCGACAATGCGACTCACAAGGTTTTGAAACAGTTTGAGCTGCCACAGCTGGTGAGTTCAGCGAAACCCATCGTTAAAGCTGCACTCCAAGGCGACCAGGGAGTTTTGGTCAGCATTCAAGCTGCAGAAAGCAGTGATGGCGGCGTTAGCTATGGCTTTGTATCGCATGGTGATGCGTTGCTGTTGACGTCTATCGAAGGTGATACCCGTTTCGCTAACCAGCTATCGCAATATGATGACATCGATCTTGGTCGATTGGCGGCCAGGTTTGCTTCGCCGGTGCAGTTAGCTGGGCAAATCAAGGTGCTATCGAGTGACGCCGCACCAACGTTTATTAATGGTAGCGACGGTAGCATTTTGCACGTTAATGCCGATGTTGCGCCTCAAGCTGAATTGATTCAAACGGCATCAGCGACGTCGCTTGAGGGGCAATTACTGTCGCGCGGCACTGGGTCTGATGGCGATGAGCCTGACCGCAATAGTGGGGCGGATAAACCTCGCACAATGGTAAAAAGTCAGATAGCTGGGGTACATTCTACCGGCAGCGCAGAGACATCAGACGCTGATTCGATTGATGCCACCCTGAGCCAATTTGCCGGCTTGCGGGCCAATATCATTTATGACCCGACAAAACACCAACTCTATCGCCAATACGGCGATAGCCGTGCGGAAGTCGTTATATTCGGTGCTAGGGCATCAGCGACGACCGAAACCACTGCGGTCGATACGAAGCCCGCAGACTTTACCGATAATTTGGTCGCAAATGGCGATTTTCAAGCGGTAACTATGGTATCGGATACCATCGGTGCGATCGCAAGTTGGCATGCTAACAGCACAATTTTTGGCGATAAGAGTTTTGTTTTTCAAGATACTGCAACCTATGGCAAGGGCACTAACGGCGATAACAAGCTCGATTTGGATGGCGGCAAGCGCATCTATCAAGATATTAAAACGATTCCCGGGCAAAAGTATGTACTCGCGTTCAATCAAAAAGGCCTGTTCGGCATCGGCGAGATGGAAGTCTGGTTTGGGGGCGAAAAGCAGGCGGATTTTACGGTGACTGATGGCGACCCCGTAAAAGCGCCCTGGACAACACGCTTGGTGGAGCTAACCGCGACAGATTCAACTACTCGATTGGATTTGAAAGGGATCTCCAGCAGTATGATCGACAATGTCAGATTATATGCTGGCACAAGGGCAGACTTTGAAGCCTACGATACGTTGTCAGAAGCAAAAACAGAGGCGCANCCCGAAGCGCAGTTAGAAGTGAAGCCTGATGATCAGTCATTGGCAGAAGGGAACACAACACCGCCAGCACAGGTACAACAAATCGCGACGCTCGACGGGCGTTTTATTGCAACCACAGCCGGCGGCTTAGATTGGGAGTTAGACTCGTCTGGCCACGCACACCTCGTATCGGTTTCGTCTTCGTGGATGGATGATCATAAAGATTGGCATACCGATATGCAGGCGTTACTAGGGGGGCGGGCTCTGTCAGCTGCAACGGGTGCCATCATGATAGCGGGCATCACGCTGAAAAAACGCAATCAGTCAGAGCCTCAACCGATGCGAGTTTGGTATTTGCCGAAGACCGGAAACATGGTTTTCGCGCGCTTACCCGAACCAGCGCCATCTCTGAGTTTACTGTTGGTGAGCCAAGACGGCACGATGGCATGGATGTACGATTCCGTCAGCCACAGCCTCTATTCGCAACTGGTTACGGGTGCCGATGTAGTTACGCATGCGCTCGAACGTGGCAGAATGATCAATGAAGCACGTGATGCACAATTGGTACCGGAGGCAGAGCTGAAACTGGATAACATTCAGACCGTGTCGGTTGAAGCTGGCCAGATTTTGGCAACGACTGCGAAGGGGTTGACGTTGCTGCTGGGGCGACACGATACGACGGTGGTCAGTATCGATTCGCAGTGGAATGGGCGGTTGGATTCACTGGTGAATCAAGGATACCATCTAGCGGATGTTGTTACTGAAACTGAAACATCAACACCTAATGCTCAAACTCAGCCTATCGCTTGGTGGAGTGATGCGCACACGCGATATAGCGTAACTGAACTGCAGTTAGCAAAGACTGATGCCGTATCGGTACTTGGGCGTGGGCGTCAGGGAATCTATCTGAGCGTATCGAGCGGTAAACCCGCCGCAGGCGAGCAGCTGGTTCAACTGGTCAATAAAGACAATAAGACTTTTGCCGAAAGACGTGGAACCTTCGAATCTATTGAATTAGATGCGCCGGAATCTTTAAGCGCGCCAATTACAGATAATAAGACGGAGAAGGGTGCAGGCATGTTGTCTTTAACTTACGGCCGTGACTCGAAGGATACGGATATTCCTTTGATTCAAGGCTTATCGCGTCTTCGTCTGGAAGGTGCCCGATCCAATCATAATATCCACATTTCAGAATCCGTTTTCGACACTTATCAGCATATTACGGTCGATCAATCGCAGATAGATAACACCGGCCAATCGGCGCCCCGCAATCAAGACGTGTTTATCGATGCAGTGCTGGACCCTGACTATGTCGGCGTTTTGCGTGTCGGAACAGATATCGTTCTAAACGATGTGTTAGATGAGCGAACGCTAACCATCCGTAATGCAGCAGCGTCAGCAAATATAGCCAATCAATTGCATATTAAGGGATTCGGGGCCGCCCGTTTTGCGGATATTGGCCGCACCAGCAGCGTGACTCGGTCGCAGTCGTCGCGGTTATCCGATTATTTTAATGTCTCTCGTAGCAGTGGCGAGCCTGATACTCAGATGCAAACCTCCGTCGATCACCTTGTTCAGCATATTGCCGCGTTTGACGGAAAACCCGATGCTGAATTAAGAGACCCGGATAGCAGCATGACGGACGGCAACTCGATCAACTTATCTGATGGCGATGATCACCCCGATAAGATGTAACAACTGCTTTGTATCCCGCAGAGGAAGAAGCGTTTCTTTACCCCCGCAATACGCCGACTAAACTGATGTATACACGGAATATCAACCAGGGGTTACCTATGATTAGGCGAATATTATTAGCCGTTGTCGGATGTCTTTCAGTCGTTTTAGCAGGTTGTGGTTCAGACAAAGAGGCAATTCTCGGCTGCCCGCTGATTGATTCGAAGCTGTTACTTGATATGCCTACAGCGCCTGTTGATGGTGCTCCTTTTATGAAAACCAGCTTCTCAAATTTTTGTTTTGGCGATCTACTCGGTAAAAACGTCCCAAACGACCTCGGCAATGCGGATTCTTGGGTGGGTAATGGCAGTGCACGATATGATGGTTTGAACGCCAAAAACCGTAAGTGGGAGCCCGCCTGGGGCGCCAGTATTGATATCTATGGCGTTAGCCCTAAAGGCAATAATATGCCTTATATGAAACGAATCGAATACAAGCAGGCGGACGGCTGTGCGTTGGAGATGCGTGTATACAAACGCGACATCAATCAAGAAAACCTCAAACCCTTGATGCTAATTCATGGCGGTGGTTGGCGCTTGAGGGGCTTGGCATTTGCAGGTGCTGAAGCGGTTGTTTCGCATTATACGGAGCGCGGATTTATCGTATTTGCACCATTTTACCGTTTGATCGGTAATTCAGATGGCCCTAAGGCTTGCCAAGAGAGCAAGGGTGTTGATATCAGCGCCGATATTAATGATGCATTCAACTTTATGCAGGCACATGGTGAATTGCTAGGCGCTAAAGCGGATGAGAAGCCTGTGTTAGTTGGGCAATCTGCGGGTGGCGGTCTATCAGGCTGGCTATCACTTCAGCGGCCAAGTGAAGTAAAAAAGGTTGTGCTTTACTATCCGCCAATCGCATTTCGCTCTTTTTTACAGCTCGATCAATCCGGTTTTTACGATGGGCGTTTTAAAGGCGCATTGGAAACGCTATCGACTTACGCTAATGACCCCGGTTTCGCGACACGGAACATCGATAATCTGACATCCTTTGAGCTAGCGTACAGTTTGCCGCATCAAATACGTGAAAACGACGCGGCACATCCTGACTTTTTCATTATGCAGGGGAATGGAGATCAGGAAGTCCCCATCGAGCAATCAACGGCACTTTGTGCAGCTTTGGAAGGCATCGCGCCGGATCAAGCGAGTACAGATGCTGGCATGTATCGATGTGGCGCCAACGCAACGTTATACATTATCGATAAAGCCGATCACGCCTTCGACTTACGTTGTTTGACCAATATTATTCCCGGTTTTGTGCGTTCGGCGCTGAAACCCGAGCAACTGGCGCGCCTTTGCCCGGCAACAATGAAAGCAGAACCCGCAGCAATGGAAGCGATTCGGGCATCGTTCGAGTTTATTTCGACGCCTTGAATACAAAGGTTATATTTAAGCGCTTTGGATTGGTGTTCTAGAGACTAGGGCTGATAGAAAACGGCTAGGCGCGCAGCCCCTCTTCAAGATTGGAGAGGGGATTCAGATGTATAACGCTGTGAATCTATAACGCCCCGGACGTATCAGTAGACGATTGTGATTGGCGTTCATCACGTTTTTGTGTCGGTACTTGGGTAGGCACAAGTGGGTTGCAGTTTTTCAATACGACTTTGCCTTCCAACACATGCCCGCGAGAGTATTCCTGAAACACACAGGTATTTTTCTTTGGGTCATAGTTCTCAATCCAAAGATTGTCGCCTTTCCAGGTTGAACCGAGGTGATATTGGCCTTCAGGTACGTTAATGGTCATAACGCCGCCGAAACGTTTCACAAATACCTGTTCAAAGTAGAAAAAGTAAGACGACCAGCCGACCAACAGCACGATCAGCGCACAAATGGATCCGGCTTTCCAGTGGTTGTTACGGACAAAAAAGCCAAACGCGCCAATAGCGATGATAAAAACCAAGGCCCAGTAGAGGTAAGTGATCATTGAATCTTCCTTAAGCATTCCTGTGAGTTCAAGCGCAGGCGGCTGATTGCAATGACCGATTTTTTGTCGTCAAAACAATAACGCTACCCACAGGAGCATGATAGCAGGGCAGCAGCTAACGAGCATCTCTAGCAGATACGTTTTGCGGCAAGCTTTACTTTTCTACTTGCGGATGTTCTGGGCGATGCTTTAAGCCATCAACGACACGCCGAGCAGTGATTTGATCGCGATGGAAGCCGCCGCNGTGCGATTGTCGACTTCTAATTTCGGGTAAATCTGCTCAAGGTGCTTATTCACAGTGCGTGGCTGCATATCCAGTATCTGGGCGATATCTCGATTGGTTTTACCTTGTGCCAACCACAATAAAACCTCCGCTTCACGGGGCGTTACGCTGAGGTTTTTTTCAATACGTTTAACTTCTGAATCGGTGTTTTTTTCGATAATGCGCAGAAGGTAGGCGTTGTCGTTAGTTTGCTTAAAAAAGTTGATCGTTAAGGGTGTTGAAAACGCAGTAATCACAAGCTCTTCGGCACGTGCCTGATTGCCGAGCCAGGCTTTTATGTGTTGGGTGAGTACACGTTCAGCCTGCGATGATTGTGCGTCGAGTTCATCGAGATACTGCTGCGTTTGTGGCGTAGACCAGAGAATATCACCACTGCCATTCACAGCGAGCACATACTGGTTGACCATGTCGAGAGCTGCTTGGGCGTTGTTTAGCATGCGGGCATTATTATCATGGACGCGGATACGGGCGATGAGTTCTTCTGGTTTGATGGGCTTGGTCACATAGTCGACGCTACCGGCCGCAAACGCTTTGAGTATATTTTCGCTATCGGTTAACCCTGTCATAAATATGATCGGGGTGGTTGGTAAGAAGGTTTTCAGTTGCTCACACGTCTCGAACCCATCCATAACGGGCATAACGACATCCAATAACACGATATCCGGTGGCATTTTACGGGCAATATTCAATGCCTGATCACCATTGAGTGCGACCAACACGGTATAGCCTTCGTTGTTGAGGGCGGTGTTAATCATCCCCAGGTTTTCCGGTGAATCATCAACCACGAGTATGGTGGAGTTGGTTTTAGGCATTTTGTGTGTGTCCGTCTATCAACGCCACTATGGCTTCCAGTGCGCATTGATGAATTAAAGGCGTTATTTGATCGATAAAAACCGGGTACTGGCGGTTGTCGAGTTGGTTCACTAAATTGGTGACGCCGTTAAGATAGCCGATAGACGCAGCTGACCGGATTCCTTCAAGAATGGTTGTTTCGGGCAAGCGACCTGAATCGCTGTTGCCATCAATGAGATCAGATACTCGCTCTTTATCGTTCTTGCTCGTGGCATCGACATCGGCGTCGTCAGATTTAGTTGTCCATTGCAGAGCCAACAACAAGCCGACCTTGGTGAGTAATGACTCGGTTCGTATTGGTTTGCTGATGTAATCGTTAAACACCGTGCCCTTCATATCTTCGTGGTACGCTTCAAGAGCGTTTGCCGAAGCAATGAGAATGGGCGCCTGAATCTTTCGCTCCCGCAGTTTCGCTGCGAGTGTTAACCCGTTGATATCGGGCATTGAAATATCCAGAATAAATAGATCGATTTGGGTGCCATCATCATCGATGAACTGCAGGCAAGCGCTGGCGTTGTGCGCCTCGAATACCTGGAACCCCAGTGGCATCATCAAATCCCGGATCAATCCACGATGGGATGGGTCATCATCGGTCACTAAAATCGTTTGCTGTTGCCCTCGGTAACCGTTAATCAATCGACGGGGTTTATCCGGTAGGTGGCTTTGCTCAACCGATGGCAGCATAAAACTCAGGGTAAACTTAGCGCCACGGTTGCGTTCGCTTTGCAGTTCGATATTGCCGCCCATGATGTCGGTGAGTAGTTTGGTTATCGAAAGCCCGAGGCCCGTGCCAACAACATCTTGTGTGTGTTTGTCACGAATACGTTCGAAGGGTTCGAATATGCGTTTTTGGTCGACAGGGCTGATGCCTACGCCGGTATCTTCAACGATAAATCGCACGATCTGATTGCGGTAAGTAACATGAAAACTGACGGTGCCGCCGCGGTGCGTAAATTTGATCGCGTTTGACAACACATTGATGAGAATCTGACGTAAACGTTTTTCGTCAGCTCTTACGTACTCAGGCATTGGAGATGCTTGGTAATCAAATTCGATGCCTTTATCGCGGGCCTGAATCCGAAACATATCAACAATCTGGCTAAGCAACATGGGTAGGCTGATGGTATCGGTATGCAGTTCGAGCCGGCCGGCCTCCATTTTTGATATTTCGAGCAAGCCCTCAATAACACCGGCCAGATGTTCGCCGCTGCGGCGTATGATTGCTGCTTTTTCTTGTTGGTTGCTGGCCAATTGTTGATCGGTTTCAAGCAGCTGGGCATAGCCAAAGATGGTGTTTAATGGTGTTCGTAGTTCATGGCTGACGCCTGATAGATAGCGACTTTTGGCTTGGTTCGCTGCTTCAGCAGATTCTTTTTGACGTTGCAGTTCGTCATAGGTTTGCTGATGAGCGGCCACTTCTTTACTGAGCCGTTCTGTCTGTTGTCGCGCCTCGTCGAGTGCGAGATTCTTGCTGTGATTGGCGAGAATATAGAGCCATACGAGTACCCCGATGATAATCATCAACAGGAAAAACGTCTGCATCAACACCTGACTAATCGTGCTGCTAGGGCCATTGTAGGTGAGCGTAAACTGGTGGTAAATGAGTAGAAGCAAGCCGCCAACGAGAGCATTAACCGCAATGAATATCGCGGTAAATTGCGCCGAGAGTTTATTGAATTGCTGGGTTAAATCGACACGAAATAACCGTCGCGACGCATTGGCGATTTGGCTGTGCAAATCCGCGTTCGGTCTGCAGGCATCAGCGCACAGTGAATCCAGAGAGCAGCACAGCGAACAGATGTCTCCCTGATACGCCGGGCAGTGGCTCATATCTTCCGCATCAAAATCATTGCCACACATGCAGCATTCCATAACGGTTTGGCTATGAATGTGAGATGGTGGGCGCGCCAAATAGTATTTGCCCTTGGTTAACCAGGCAATGGCTGGCGCCACCAAGAAGGGCAGAAACAGTGCAATAAACGGTGAGAGTGCCTTTGCTGTTTCGCCGAACCAGCCAAAATGCGCAGCCAATCCGAGCGCAGATGCCGATAACATGGATACCATGCCGACCGGGTTAATATCGTACAGATGACCCCGTTTGAATTCGATGGTTTTGGGGCTTAGCCCTAGTGGTTTGTTGATGCTGAGATCAGCAACCAATGTTCCAATCCAAGCGACAACCACACAAGCGTAGGCATTGAGAATGCTTTCGAACGCCTGATAGATGCCTAGCTCCATCAATAGCAGCGCGATAAGCACGTTGAAGATTAGCCAAACTACTCGGCCTGGGTGACTATGCGTTAATCGTGAGAAGAAGTTCGACCAAGCTAACGACCCAGCATAGGCATTGGCAACATTGATTTTTAACTGCGAGATAATCACAAAGACACCAGCAATAACAATCGCAACATCAGGGTTGTTGGTGATGACATTGAATGCCAGCGCATACATATGGCTGGGGTCGGCAGCTAACGTAGTACCCAAGCCGGCATTTAATGCCAGCATCGCGAGAAACGTACCAATGAGTAATTTAATCACCCCAAAACCTGCCCAGCCTGGGCCTGCAATCATCATGGCAGNCCACCACCTTAGAGGCTTTTCTTGTTTGTCGGGCAGAAACCGCAGAAAGTCGACTTGCTCGCCGACCTGAGCAATCAATGGGAAGATAACCGCTGCAGCAGCACCAAAAAGCAGCAAGTCGAAGCCTTCGGTTTGTTGTGATGCACCTTTGTAGTGCTGCCAATCACCAAGCGCATCTTGATAATGGAAGCCAATAGCGATGATAGGAGCGATTTGTAGGGCTAACCACAGTGGTTGTGTCCATACCTGAAACCGGCTAATCAGGGTAATACCATAGGTGGCAAGCGGAATAACCACAACGGCGCTGATTACATAGGCCAGGCTCAGCGGAATATCGATCAACAAGGTAATGGCCATCGACATAATCGACGCCTCGATGGCAAAAAAGATAAAGGTGAATGACGCGTAAATCAGTGACGATATCGTCGAGCCAATATAGCCAAAACCGGCACCGCGCGTTAACAGGTCGATATCGACGTTATAGCGGGCGGCGTAATAGCAGATAGGGATAGCGGTTAAAAAGAATAGTAAACAAACGACCAATATCGCGGACACAGCGTGTGTAAACCCGTATTGGATCATAATTGCGCCGCCGATGGCTTCCAACGCCAGAAACGACACCGTACCTAATGCTGTATTGGCGATCCGGTAGCGAGACCATTGACGAGCACGTTTGGCGGTATAACGCAGGGCAAAATCTTCGAGAGTCTCGTTGGCGGCCCATTGGTTGTAGGTGCGGCGTGTATTGAGGCGATCGTTGTTGAATACTTGTTTTTTTGGGGTAGTCACGATGGTGGGTAGGGTTTGTTGCAAGTGGCAAATTAGTTCTATGCAAAAATGGCACCATTAAATTTATATTTTAATGAGTTGGATACACGTTGGGCCTGCGTATACGTCAAATGACGTATACGCAGGGTAAATCGTCGTATTTTTCCCTGTCGCTATAAAAAATACACTGCTCTCGCAAGTTGGGAAAACGATCATCCCGATCGTCAGTATGCGGAGAGCAGTGACTATGCAAACAACTATAAGCCCCTATCTAAAAAAAACCTGTAAAGGTCTGCTAGCAGCAGGTCTTATGGGTGCAGCAGCGTTGCCGGCGAGTGCCGGTGCGAAAATTGAGTTCGGTGATGACAAATGGGTAAGCATCGGAGCCGGGTTTCGCGCATCATTCAATGCGGTAGAAAACGGTTCGCCGAATGGTGAGTCTTACTCGAAAGATTTCACGCTAAACAATATGCGTTTATACCTTGGTGGCCAGATCGCTGAAGGTTTTAAAGCGACGTTCAACACAGAATATATCGATGACGAAATCAAAGTATTGGATGCCATCGCCCAGTACGAGCCGATGGATGAATTCAATATCTGGTTTGGTCGAATGCTCACCCCGGCAGACCGTATCGAAATGAATGGCCCGTTTTATGGCCTTACCTGGAATCAATATACAGTGCCGCTATTTCCATCAGATCAGGGCGGTGAAGCAGGGCGCTATGGCCGTGATAACGGTGTTACGGTTTGGGGTTCTGCGGGTAAATTTCAGTATGCGGTCGGTGCGTTTTCTGGATACAAAGGCGCTTCTAACGGCGACAGCAGCCTGCTGTATGCAACACGCTTGGCCTACAACTTCCTGAATATGGAGAAAAACCCCGGCTATTACACATCCAGTACGTATTACGGCAAGGCGGGCGACATTTTCACCATCGGTTTCAGCGCTCAGACACAAAGTGGTGGTACCGGCACAGAAGCGGATTCACGTAGTTTTACTGGCTATGCCTTGGATGTGTTTTTTGAAAAAGTACTGGGCGATGCCGGTGTGTTAACGATGGAAGGCGAATACAAAGTGTTCGACGCAGATTTACCCGCCGCAGCTCGTAATGATGCGGATTGTTTCTGCTTATTTAATGGTGATTCCTTCTTCGTTACCGCTGCTTATCTCGTGCCGCCGACTGGCCCGGGTAGCTTCCAGCCTTACGTTCGCTATACCTCGAACAATGCAGACGGCCCAACACCAGCCAGCGACGGTAAGAGTGATTTGACTGAGCTGGGTGTGAACTATGTGCTTCAGGGGCACAACTTGCGTCTTAACTTTAACGCTACCAGCGGTGATGCCAATGCCAGCGGCTTTAAAGCGGCTGAAAGCGTCAATAGCTTTACCTTCGGCTTGCAGTATCAAATTTAAATCAGCCAAAGCATTGCCTAACGATATCGTCAATATGCGGAGCAAATACTATGAAAAGAAATATTCTTAAATCGACACTGGCTGCTGCCGTTACAGCAGCGTCAATGATGAGCGCCATGCAAGCATTGGCCGAAGAAACCATCAAGGTTGGTGTGCTGCACTCACTGTCTGGCACGATGGCAATCTCGGAAACCACACTAAAAGACACCGTGCTGATGTTGGTTGAAGAGCAAAACAAAAAGGGTGGCTTATTGGGTAAAAAGCTAGAGCCGGTCGTTGTGGACCCTGCTTCAAACTGGCCACTCTTTGCTGAAAAGACGCGTGAGTTGATCGAGAAAGAAGGCGTCGATGTTATTTTTGGTTGCTGGACGTCAGTCTCTCGTAAATCTGCGCTGCCGGTGTTGGAAGAGTTAAACGGCTTGATGTTTTACCCTGTGCAATACGAGGGTGAAGAGTCGTCGAAAAATGTGTTCTATACCGGGGCATCACCTAACCAGCAGGCCATTCCTGCAGTTGATTACCTGATGAATGATCTGGATGTTAAACGCTGGGTGTTAGCGGGCACAGACTACGTCTATCCGCGTACAACCAACAAGATTCTGGAGGCTTACCTCAAAGCCAAAGGGGTTAAAGCTGAAGACATCATGATTGATTACACCCCGTTTGGGCATTCGGATTGGCAGAGTAAGGTTGCTGATATCAAGAAGTTTGGGTCTGCAGGCAAGAAAACTGCGGTAGTTTCTACCATCAATGGCGATGCCAATGTGCCGTTTTACAAGGAACTGAGCAATCAGGGCGTTTCTGCTGAAGATATTCCGGTTGTTGCTTTCTCCGTGGGTGAAGAGGAGCTATCCGGTTTCGATACGAAGCCATTAGTGGGCCATTTGGCGGCGTGGAACTACTTCCAGAGTGTTGAAAGTGATGAAAATGATGCCTTTATCAAACAGTGGAAGGCATACATTGGCGATGACAAACGCGTGACTAACGATCCTATGGAGGCAACTTATATCGGCTTCAACATGTGGGTGAAAGCGGTTGAAAAAGCCAAATCGACAGCCACCGATGATGTTGAGCAGGCCATGCTAGGTATATCGACGCCGAATCTTTCAGGCGGTGTTGCCGTTATGAACAAAAATCATCACTTGTCGAAGCCTGTATTGATCGGTGAGATTCAAGACGATGGGCAATTCAGCATCGTTTGGGAAACAGACGGGTTGGTAAAAGGTGACGCTTGGTCTGATTACCTTGAAAGTTCTAAAAACTTAGTCGCAGATTGGAGCTCTACGCTGAAGTGCGGTAGCTATGACATCGTTACAAAAACCTGTAAAGGTGCGAGCTACTGATAGCGATTGGCCGCCTGACCGATACGTTGGACGGGCGGTTAGAGTTTTTGATGTAAATCTCGAAGTACGCATTTCGAGAGGTAAGTTCCGACGTATGACCCCGGGGCAGGATGCCCTGAACATTTGCCAGCTTATATGAGCTGGCCTTTTTTGCCGCTCTGAATTGCAACTTGCAACAGAAGGCAAAGCGGATTCCCATCCCAGACAAGCAGATTGTCGAACGGCACTTAGAGCACAATCGCAGTAATCACAGATCTAACGCCTCGCAACAGGTAACGGTGATTGTTGTAGAAAACGCCAACTGCGAAGTGTTCCCCAATCTGATGGTCACCGAACAGGTAGAAATTTATGAAACAAACGGTTCGCCAATGGTTGTGGCTGTTTGCCTTTGTGCTTATGCCACTATCGCTTGCCACCTCGGTGGGGCATGCGCAACCCTCCCTAGAAACCGCTGCTAACCAGCTGGCGGTAGTCAAACTCAGTAAACTGGACGACACACTTGAACACTTAGCTAGCCAATATGCAGGCGACACCGGCTATTTGCCGTTGCTGGAACACCTACTGAGCGGTGATCTCTATAAAATAAAAGCGGACAAAACACTGATTCGTGTTGAAACTAGCGAGGCCGGCGAAAATGCATATAACCCCGTAACTGGCGCATTGATAGGCTCAGTTAACGTGGGCGATGTGCGCAAGATTCGTATCAATAACAAGGTACGTAGTCTGCTCAAAAAACTGATCGCTAGGGCTTCATTAAATCACCAATCTGCAGAGGTGCGATCGGCTGCCGTGCAACGTTTGATGAAAAAGGCCAGCACTGACGATATTCAATTGCTAAGGCAGTTACGGCAGCGTGAAACTGATAACACGATTCAAGGTTTGATCGATACAACCTTAGCGATTGCAGACCTAAACGATAGCGCTCGACGGCTATCGGCATTGAGTGTCTTAGATGGGCGACTCGAGCCGGAGGTGAAAAATGTACTGATTAGTCAAATCAACACACTCGAAAGCAGCTCCAACCCGGCAGACAAACTTTTTGTGGCTGAAGCACGCAATGTGTTGGCCGGAATCGAGGGCGAAATTCAATTCTACGAATACCTGCAACGGTTATTCTTCGGCGTGAGTTTAGGGTCGGTGTTGCTGTTAGCTGCCATCGGTTTATCGATCACGTTTGGGGTGATGGGGGTGATCAACATGGCGCATGGCGAGATGATTATGATCGGCGCTTACACGACTTATGTGGTTCAGCTGCTGATGCCACAATCGATTGAATACTCCATCGTGGTGGCAATTCCTGCGGCATTTGTCGTGGCTTTCATGTTTGGTGTGTTGCTCGAGCGTTCAGTGATCCGCTTTTTGCGTGGGCGGCCCCTCGAAACCTTATTGGCAACCTTTGGTGTGAGTTTGATCTTGCAACAGCTGGTGCGCAGTGTGTTTTCTCCATTGAATCGCCAAGTGGTGACACCCGATTGGATGAGTGGGGCTTGGCAGATCAACCCAGTGTTTTCGCTTACTTACAACCGACTCTACATCGTAGCGTTTGCCTTGCTGGTGTTTTTCGCCTTGCTACTTTTGCTTAAAAAGACGCCGTTAGGTTTGTATGTACGTGCGGTATCTCAGGATCGAAATATGGCGCGAGCCTGTGGCATTCGCAGTGAATGGGTCGACATGCTCACCTTTGGTCTCGGATCTGGCATTGCTGGCATGGCCGGTGTTGCTTTAAGTCAGTTGACGAATGTTGGGCCGAATCTCGGGCAGGGCTACATCATTGATTCGTTCCTAGTCGTTGTGTTTGGCGGTGCTGGCAGCTTGTGGGGCACTTTGGTGGGGGCGCTTTCATTGGGCATTGCTAACAAGTTTATCGAACCGGTGACGGGCTCTGTTTTAGCCAGCATTGTGATTCTGGTGTTTATCATTCTGTTTATTCAAAAGCGTCCGAAAGGATTGTTCCCTCAAAAAGGTCGGAGTGTCGATTGATGAGAAATTCCCTGTCGTATTTTCCTGAGGCGTTGACGCGTTTAAGCCTTAAGCAAACTGAATCATTTCTGTATGTCGGCTTGCTCGCCTGTGTTGTCTACGTTGCTGTTTGCAATTTGTATGTGCCTGAGAGCAGCATGTTTTATGTATCAACCTATACATTGAGTATTTTGGCCAAGTATCTGTGTTTTGCGATGCTCGCCTTAGCGCTTGATTTGGTGTGGGGCTATGGCGGTATTCTTAGCCTCGGCCACGGCGCCTTTTTTGGCCTCGGAGGCTATGCCATGGGTATGTATCTGATGCGTCAGATTGGCGACCGGGGTGTTTACGGGAATCCTGAGTTGCCTGATTTTATGGTATTTCTGAACTGGTCTGAGCTGCCTTGGTTTTGGATGGGCGCTAACAGCTTTGTGTTTACGCTGATACTCGTTCTGCTGGTGCCGGGCTTGTTAGCGTTTGTGTTTGCCTGGTTTGCATTCCGCAGTCGCGTTGTTGGGGTTTATCTCTCAATCATGACGCAGGCACTCACGTACGCGCTGATGCTGGCTTTCTTCCGCAACGAAATGGGTTTTGGCGGCAACAATGGATTGACGGATTTTAAAGACATTTTGGGCTTTAGTTTGCAAGAGAACAGCACACGCGTGGTGTTGTTTATCATCACAGCTGTGCTGCTGATGGCGATCTACGCGCTCTGCCAAACCATGATGAATTCGCGCTTTGGCCGCATTATTACGGCGGTACGAGATGGTGAAAGCCGAGTTCGTTTTCTCGGTTATCGCGCAGAACTATTCAAAGTAGCGTTGTTTGTTGTCTCAGCGATGATTGCCGGTATTGCTGGCGCACTATATGTGCCTCAAGTTGGCATTATCAACCCGGGTGAGTTTTCACCGTTGAACTCCATTGAAGTCGTTATTTGGGTTGCTGTGGGTGGACGGGGCACACTATACGGAGCTGTTATTGGTGCGTTAGTGGTGAATTATGCAAAAACAAAATTCACGGCCATTGCCCCAGAGAGCTGGTTGTTTGCGTTGGGTGCATTGTTTGTATTGGTGACACTGTTGCTGCCGCGCGGTATCGCCGGATTAGGGCAAGACCTGTGGCAACGATGGTTAACGCAGCGCGAACGTAAACTGGCTGATACTCGGCCAATGAAAGCATCAGGAGAATCCCTATGATGAATGCCATCAATCGTGTCGGCGCCTCTTCGAACACGCAGGGTCTCAAAGTGAACGCCAGTCACGGTATTATTCTCTATGTAGAGGCTGTGTCCGTTAGCTTTGATGGCTTTAAAGCACTAAATGACCTGAGCCTATATATCAATGACGGAGAATTGCGTTGTTTGATCGGTGCTAATGGCGCTGGCAAAACCACGTTAATGGATGTGATAACCGGAAAAACCCGGCCCGACCACGGTGCTGTGAGCTTTGGTCAATCGATTGATTTACTGGAGATGGATGAATCATCGATCGCACAAGCAGGCATCGCGCGTAAGTTTCAAAAACCCACAGTATTCGAACAGCACACTGTCTTTGAAAATCTGGAACTGGCGATGAGTCGGCAGAAAGGCGTTATTTCGACGCTGTTTGCTCGTTTGAACAGCGGTGAACGGGATTTGATTGCGGAGACGCTGAAAACCATCGGGCTACATAATCATCATCGTATGCCTGCCGGGCGTTTGTCCCACGGACAAAAGCAATGGCTTGAAATCGGCATGTTGTTGATCGCCCAGCCGCGCTTGTTATTGGTTGATGAGCCTGTTGCCGGGATGACGGCCCAGGAAACAGAAAAAACCGCAGAATTATTGACCTCGTTAGCCGGAGAGCGGTCGGTGGTTGTGGTAGAGCACGATATGGCCTTTGTTCGTAGTATCGCGCGTAAGGTGACGGTATTGCATCAAGGCAGCGTGCTGGCAGAAGGATCGATGTCTGAGGTGCAGAGTAATCCCGATGTTATTGAAGTTTATTTAGGAGAATCTTGATGTTAACGATCGAAAAAGCCAATCAATTTTATGGCGGTTCACAGATTCTCTGGGATTTAGATTTCGCCGTCGAGAAAGGCTCTCGAACCTGCGTGATGGGGCGTAACGGCGTGGGTAAAACCACTTTGGTTAAGTGCATCATGGGGCAGCTACCGCTTAAAGAGGGGCAAATGCGGTTCAATGGCGAGTTGATCTCAGGGCACTCCACTGAAGCCCGTGCCCGTGCTGGTATCGGTTATGTACCGCAGGGTCGGGACATTTTTGGTCAATTAACGGTCGAAGAAAACCTCAGGGTTGCATTAGCTGCCGGGCGCCAAAAACACGGGAAGATCCCGGATATGGTTTACGAGCTGTTCCCCGTGCTGGCGGATATGCGTCATCGTCGAGGTGGTGATTTATCGGGCGGTCAGCAACAGCAATTAGCGATTGGCCGGGCTTTAGTTTTGGAACCTGAATTACTCATTCTGGATGAGCCGAATGAGGGCATTCAGCCGAATATCGTTGCCCAAATTCGGGACGTTATTATTCAGTTAAACGAGGAGCAGGGCATCACCGTGATTCTTGTGGAGCAAAAATTACACTTCGCGCGAGCAGTTGGGCAAGCCTTTTGCTTAATGGAGAAGGGACGTGTTGTTGCTAATGGCGCAATGCAAACCCTTACCGACCAGCTGATTGCCGAATATTTAGCCGTATGACCCAAGCCCTGACACTATTGCCCGATACATTTGACCCAAACTATTCTCAAAACGAGTGGCGAGCCCAGCTAACGCTGGGATTTGCTGCGCGCCAAAATCGAACACTAATGGTGCGCAAAAACCATGCCGGCCCCCTTGTGGTGCAAAAGCCAATCTATCCCAACCCGGAAACTGGCGAAGTGCACTTGTATTTGTTGCATCCGCCTGGGGGGATTGTCTCCGGCGATAAGTTATCGATTAGCGCCATTTCGGAACAAAACGCCAGAGCTTTGTTGAGCTCACCTGGCGCCGCCAAGTTTTATCGTGCTAAAGATAACGGTATACCGCAGGTTCAGCAGGTTAATTTGATGGTGCGTGATACTGCATTGTTGGAATGGCTGCCCCATGAAACGATCGTTTTTGACGGTGCTAACGGTGTTAGTCAATTTGATGTGCATCTGTCTGAATCAGGTTGCTATGTCGGTTGGGAGATCACTTGTCTGGGGCTCAAACATCAAGGCAAACCGTTTGAAACTGGCTCATTTAGGCAACGAATGAATATATGGCGCGATGGTCGTCTGGCGTTGACAGACACCGTTGCCGTCGCACCGGATAACAATGGATTACACGGTTTGGCGACGTTGGCCGGCAACGGTGTTTTTGCCACCTTACTGATTTGCCCGGCGGTATCTACACGTGAAAACGTGTTGGAGCAGTTGGTTGAGCAATGCCGCCAGATTGCCTTGGATATGGATCTTCAAGGCAATGTTGGTGTTACGGAAGTAAATGGCATCGTTATTGCTAGGTACCTCGGTGAGCGCAGCGACCAGTGTAAGAATTACTTTATTGCCTGTTGGAAAGCTGCGCGTCCAATGGTTGCTGGTTTGCCTGTATCTGCGCCAGCGATTTGGAACACTTGAGGAACCGTGTGTGGAATTATTACCCCGAGAAAAAGATAAACTGTTGCTCTTCACCGCAGCATTGTTAGCTGAACGCCGGCTAGGGCGTGGCTTAAAGTTGAACTATCCAGAAGCCGTTGCCTTAATCAGCATGGAGATTATGGAAGGCGCCCGCGACGGTAAAACTGTTGCCGAGCTGATGGACTTTGGACGTCAGATTATTTCTGCTGACCAAGTGATGGATGGTATCGCTGATATGGTGGATGAAGTTCAGGTAGAAGCGACATTTCCGGACGGCACCAAACTCGTCACCGTACACAATCCAATTTTTTGAGGGCAGATAATGAAACCGGGAGAACTCATTGTCGACAGTGGTACACGTAGCCTGAATGTGGGGCGTCAAACCATTAATGTGACGGTAACTAACATGGGCGATCGACCGATTCAGGTTGGTTCGCATTATCATTTTTACGAAACCAATAACGCGCTGGCATTCGAGCGACACAAGGCGTTGGGGTTTCGACTGAATATTACTGCAGGCACTGCAATTCGATTCGAGCCTGGGCAGATGCGTCAAGTTGAGCTGGTGGCATTTGCCGGAAAACGAGAGATATACGGATTTCAGGGGCGTGTGATGGGGCCTATTGCAGACGCAGAAATCGAAAATGCTGAAACAGAATCCAATGCGGTAAATGCTAAGGAAAACAACAATGGCTGATATCGATAAATACAGCTATGCGAAGATGTTTGGGCCGACGACGGGCGACCGTTTGCGATTGGCCGATACGGATCTGATTATTGAAGTCGAGATAGATTTTACGACTTACGGCGAGGAAGTAAAATTCGGCGGCGGCAAAGTCATTCGTGATGGCATGGGGCAAGCGCAAGTGACCAACGCCATTGCTATGGACACTGTGATCACTAACGCGCTAATCATCGATCATTGGGGCATTATAAAGGCCGATGTTGGTATTAAAGCCGGGCGTATCGCCGCAATCGGCAAAGCCGGAAACCCAGATATTCAAGATAACGTTACTATCGTCGTTGGCCCCGGTACTGAGGTTATTGCCGGTGAGGGCCAAATTGTCACCGCTGGCGGCATTGACGCGCATATCCACTTTATTTGCCCGCAGCAGATTGATGAAGCGCTCATGAGCGGAGTTACGACCATGTTAGGCGGCGGAACCGGGCCTGCAACCGGAACCAACGCTACCACATGTACACCCGGGCCCTGGCATATCGGAAAGATGCTTCAAGCAGTTGAAGATGTGCCGATGAATATCGGGTTTCTTGGTAAAGGTAATGCCAGTTTGCCTGATGCGCTCGAAGAGCAATTGAATGCCGGCGCTTGTGGTTTAAAATTGCACGAAGATTGGGGCACGACACCAGCCTCGATTGATAACTGTTTGAGTGTGGCTGATCGATTTGATGTACAGATAGCGATTCATACCGATACCTTGAATGAATCCGGTTTTGTTGAAGACACCATCAATGCCTTTGCCGGCCGTGTTATCCATACCTACCATACGGAAGGCGCTGGAGGAGGGCATGCGCCTGACATTATAACCGCCTGCGGCTTACCGAATGTGTTGCCCTCAAGTACAAACCCAACTCGGCCATACACAGTTAATACCATCGACGAGCATCTTGATATGTTGATGGTGTGCCATCACCTTGATGCGTCGATTGCTGAAGACGTTGCTTTTGCCGACTCACGAATTCGTCGCGAAACGATTGCAGCCGAAGACATTCTCCATGACATGGGCGCATTCAGCATGATTTCGTCTGACTCTCAAGCGATGGGCAGAGTGGGTGAGGTGATTATCCGTACCTGGCAAACTGCACACAAAATGAAGGTGCAATTTGGCGCATTGGACGGCGACAGCGACCGAAATGACAATACCCGCGTTAAACGTTATATCGCTAAGTACACCATTAACCCTGCGATTACCCATGGTATCTCTCATGAGGTTGGGTCTGTTGAAGTTGGAAAGCTTGCAGACTTGGTGATGTGGAAGCCAGCATTCTTTGGCGTTAAACCGGCCATGATTATTAAGGGTGGAATGATCGCTGCTGCTCCGATGGGCGATGCCAATGCGTCTATCCCGACACCGCAGCCTGTGCATTATCGGCCCATGTTTGGTTCAATGGGGCTTGCCGTAAGCCAAACCAGTGTGAATTTTATGAGTAGTGCTGCGATCAATAACGGCGTCGCCGCTGAACTAGGATTAAAACGCCGTTCAGTTGCCTGTGGCAATACGCGGAATATCAGCAAAGCCGATATGCTGCTGAATAACTTTTTGCCATCGATTACGGTGGATTCGCAAACCTACGAAGTACGTGTTGACGGAAATCTGCTGACTTGCGAGCCAGCAGTAGAGTTACCGATGGCGCAGCGTTATTCGCTGTTCTAGTCACACCCTATAACGTTTACCTCTGGAGGCTTTAACAGAGGTGCCGGTCAAAGTTGTCGCTGCTTCACGCAACCTCACCCAGACGATTTTGATGCATCCCGGCAGCTCTGCTAAACCCTTCGGAACGACGGCGGAGTAACTGAGAGGTCGTTTATGAGATCACAACATCACGTTCCGGTGTTAATTTCATACTCGAAACGGTCGATAGGTAGCTATCCACGATATTATCGACACAGACTTAGAAAGAAAGAGCGAGAAACAATGAACGCTATTTTGAATGTCACGCAAAAGCAGTCGGTGCCCAACGGTTTTGCTGATGACAGCGTTATGCTGGATTTGGATCAGCGACGTAAATTTCGGTTGAAAACCCAATCGCGTCTTGGCGATGAAGTCAGAATTTTCCTCGATCGGGATAAGCCCATGCAGCTTGGCGATACACTAGTTGCCGATTGCGGAAAAACCCTTAAAGTGGTTGGAAAGCCCGAGCCCTTGGTGGTTGCGCGTGCTAACGATGCAGTGACATTTGCTCGAGTCTGTTATCACCTGGGCAATCGGCATTTAACGGTACAAATAAATGCGCTGGAGCTGCGATTTAAGCCCGACCATGTGATCGAAGAGTTGGTTGAGAGTTTTGGATTAGCGCTGGAGCACACCGATACCGTGTTTGAGCCGGAACCCGGTGCTTATGCGCAGGGTTCTTCTCATAGTCACAGCAGCCATAGGACCCATAACAGTCACTCTGGCGACCACAGCCACGNCCATCCGCACCATGACTGATCCCGCGTTATCGAAACTCAATCGTATCTTGCAGCTGGCTTCGGCAAATTTGCCAGTGGGTAGCTTTACCTTCTCACAAGGGCTAGAAACTGCGATTGAAAGCCAAGTGGTGACAGGTGTTCAATCTTGCGAACAGTGGATTCAATCGGCCATTGATGAATCTATTGCAGTGCAAGATTTGCCGGTAATCAAGCGCATGATGGCAGCAACGCACCACAGAGACAGTGAGCAACTCAATTATTGGAACGACTATTTGTTGGCGTCCAGAGAGACACGCGAACTATTGCTAACGGATACCATGACCGGCAGGGCGCTATTACGTTTGCTGCACTCGCTGGATGACGGTTTTGGTGAGCTAGAGGCCTTGTTGAATCGTCCTGAAGTTAGCTATTGCACGGCTTACGCAATGGCAGCGGCGGGTTGGCATATTCCATATTCGAGTGCCTTGTATGGTTTTGTTTGGGCTTATCTGGATGCTCAGCTGGCCGCGGCGACTAAACTTATTCCGCTCGGTCAAACCGATAACCAGACACTGCTTTTACGCATGGGTGATCGTCTCGATGTCGTTGTCGACAGAGCATTGGAATTGCCCGATCAAGACATAGGCGGCAGTTTGTTTTTGTTAGCACTCGCCAGTAGTTGGCACGAAACTCAATATTCGAGACTGTTTCGCTCCTGATGATAAGAGCGCGAGAGAAACTTTAGAAAAAAGATTAGAGAATATAGTAGAGAGAAAAACCATGACCAATAAACAAACCCTACGCATTGGTGTCGGTGGCCCTGTCGGATCCGGAAAAACCGCTTTGTTGCGGTGTTTGTGCAAATATATGAAAGATCATTACAATCTTGCCGTCGTGACCAATGACATTTATACCAAGGAAGATGCGCAATTCTTGATGCGCAACGAAGCACTGGATCATGACCGGATAATGGGTGTAGAAACCGGCGGTTGTCCTCATACAGCAATTCGAGAAGATGCATCGATGAATCTGGCGGCTATTGATGAGCTTCAGGCACGCCATCCCGGCCTTGATTTCGTGCTGGTTGAAAGCGGTGGTGATAACCTCAGTGCAACGTTTAGCCCTGAACTATCAGATCTAACGATATACGTCATTGATGTGTCCGCCGGCGATAAAATTCCACGTAAAGGTGGGCCGGGTATCACCAAATCAGATTTGTTGATTATTAATAAGATTGATCTTGCACCAATGGTAGGTGCATCTTTAGAGGTGATGGATCAAGACACGCGACGTATGCGCGGCGATAAGCCTTTTGTATTTGCTAACCTGAAAGCCGGTACAGGCTTGAAAGAAATTATCGATTTTATTGTTGAAGAGGGGATGCTTGAGGCGAGGATGCCGGATATCGAATATACCGGCGCTGAATAACTGTTGCTCGGCAGAGATGCCAGAGTCGAGCATGGGCGCCTAAACTGGACAATATCCTTGCCCCTGTTTAAAGTGTGCCGCCTTGAATTCTGAGGTTGTTTGTTCACGGCAGAATCGCTGTGGGTGAACACTTGGAATGTGCTTAGGGCGGATATTAAAAGCGTATTTTGGGCCTGCCGGGTTTGTATGCGTTGGAAACAGGGGGATTTATGCATTTGAAATCATGGTTCAAGGCAGTCGCTGGGGTATCAGTATTTGCCTCCACACTGGCATACGCAGACGTACCTGAAGCGACCGCCGAGGTTGGTTTCCAAATATTGATAACTGATTCAATCAACGATGAGGTTTTATCCTTCCAATTAAAAACTGCCGCTACTGCGATTCAGAATAACTACTTTGGTAATGATGAAGCCGTATTTGATAAGCACGCCAGCAGTTGGTACGAAGCTGCCATTTTGATCGGCGATACCACATTGTGGCGTAGTTCCGGTGCCGGTAACTTCGCTGCTGCTTTTGAAATGCTAGGGCTGACAACGGGTGGCTACGNCCCCACCTTCACCAATATTGATTCCAAGAACGTTAACCGTTTTGAGCTTAACCAGCTTGCTATTGGCTGGCAGTCTGGTGACATACTTTCTCTTGGCGAAAACGCATTGAGCATCAGTGCAGGTCGTCAGCGCTTTACTATCGGTAACGGGTTCTTGATCTGGAAAGGCGGCACCGATGGCGGTCGTCACGGTACTCCTTGGCTAGGTGTTCACAATACTTGGTCGAATACCGGCTTAGTCAATCTGGCAATCAATGATCACATCCGCCTAGATGCGTTTTACCTAACACCGAATGATCAACCTAACACGGATACTCAAATCTACGGGATCAATGGCGATTTTCTGCTGCCATTGGATGTGTCTCTGGGAGCGAGTTTTATAGAGATTTTCGATAGTAATACGCCAGAACGACGACATACTCGCGTGTACGATCTACGTTGGGGGTATCAACAAGATGAAGATTTCGGCCTACAAATGTCGGCGGAATGGGTGTTTCAAGAGCAGCCTTCACGCAGGCAAAGCGGTGGTGCGAGTGCTGGTAAAAAGGGCGGAGAAAACCGGGAAGCGTGGTATGCCGAGGCAGGCTGGTTGTTTGATGGTGCCTTGCCCGCTCGTTTGAGTTATCGCTACGCTAATTTTGAATCGGGTTATGACCCTCTATATCCTGGGAGTTCGGGCTGGGGCAGCTGGCGTCAAGGGGAGTACTTAGGGCAATTTGTACTAAGAAACGAAAACTTGCAGTCACATCAGGCGCACTTTGAAGTATCGCCAATTGACGGTTGGTCTCTGCACACAATTTATTACTATTTTCTGGTTAATCGTAAGAATGAAGGCCAGTTTTCGGATAGCCAGATCGTGATGACGGACGAGCGATTGGCACAAGAGATCGACCTTGTTTCTCACGCGGATTTTGGTAACGGCTGGACATCCAATCTGGTTGCAATGGTTGTTGTTCCTTCTGAGGGTGGCAAGCAGTGGAGCGGCGGTAAACAAACGGTATTTGGCGCGGTATTCGATCTACAATATGCCTTTTGATATGTTGATAGTTAGGTAGTTTGATTTAAGGCGGTTGCTCCGCATTGGGTCGTAAGCCAGTTAGCGTGGTGACCAGTAAACCTCATGACGCCCTTTCGAAAATACAAACTGCATCAGCTGAATATGACGTGCACGGAAACTTCCTGCGCTGCAAAGCAGGTAGTAGCGCCACATACGGTAAAATGTCTCGTCGTAGTTTTCTTTGATTTTCGGGTAGTTTTCAACAAAGTTATCGTGCCATGCGATAAGCGTTTTATCGTAGTCTGGGCCGAAGTTATGGACGTCTTCAAGCACTAGTTTGGGTTCTGCCGCTTTGGTCACCTGTGATGCCGATGGCAGGAAGCCATTAACAAAAATATATTTGTTAATCCACGGGTCGCCGCAGTAACCGGAGTCGGTATCAATGATTGAATGTATCAATGCCAGCCCGCCGTTTACAAGACAGCGATCGATCATATTCATGTAGGTTTTGAGGTTTTTGTGCCCGACGTGTTCGAGCATACCAACCGACATAATACGATCGAAAGATTCATTGATATCGCGATAGTCCATAAAGCGAAATTCAACGTCTAGATCGTTATAGGTCGCTTGCGCGTGAGCCAGTTGTTCTTCGGAGATGGTAATTCCGACAACGCTGACACCGTAATGGCGAGCGGCAAATGCCGATAAACCGCCCCAGCCGCAACCGATGTCTAACACTTTCATGCCGGGTGCTAATTTGAGCTTTTGGCAAATAAGGTCGAGCTTTTCATACTGTGCTTGTGCCAAATTGGCGGCGTTGTTCCAATAGCCGCAGCTGTATGTCAGTGACGGGTCAAGCATATTGCGAAACAGGTTGTTGCCTATGTCGTAATGTTGTTGGCGAGTTTGAAATGCGCGGGCGCTGGATTGAAGGTTAATGAACTTCGTCATTAACAATCGCATCGATAGCCACTTACTTTTACCAACTTGGTCTTGCAGCTTTGCGTTTAATACACGCTCGATAAATACATCAATGCGCTCGCAATCCCACCAACCGGCCATGTAGGTTTCGCCCAAGCCGAGATTTCCTTTACCGATGACCCGGTTATAAAATTTGGGATTGTGAACTTTGATATCGTATTCGTTATCGCCATTGATCGTAACGCCAGCGAAACTTAACAGATCACCAAAGAGGCGTTCGCTCGATGTCTTGCGAGTGGTGCCAGAGTAGGTTGTGTTGATAGCTGAGGATGATTCGTCAGGCATACGCATTCCTTCGGTTGACGCTAAACCACAACAGCATTCAAAATAGCATCTATATGGGTTTTTGCATCGAGCTGACCGTAGTTGCGTGCGTGGTGATCTGATAAACGCGAACGACAAAAATCAGCGAAAATATCGTCGTTGTAGAATTCCATCATGAGTTTTGCTTGCCAGCATTGTGCAATTGCTGCAGTCAGCGTTCTGGCGCTAAATTCCAATTCACCAGGGTCGCCTTTCAGCATGATAGGGATCTTTGCAAGGTGTTGATCGTATCGGGTATTACTGCCTTGCACGCTTTTGAGTTCATTCGTCAGCGCATCGACACACTCGGGCTCTTTATTCATGGCGCGCAATACATCGAGACATTGAACGTTGCCGCTACCCTCCCATAGGGAGTTTACCGGTGCTTCTCGATACAAGCGCGGCAGTATGAATTCTTCGACGTAGCCAGCGCCGCCCATGCATTCAGCGGCCTCATTAATAAACGCAGGTGCTTGTTTACAAATCCAGTATTTGGCAACTGCGGTTCCGATTCGAAATAATGCCATTTCTTCAGCGGTTCCTGAGTCTAGGCAGCGAGATAACCGAAGCGCCAACAGCGTGGCTGCGTCGCTTTCAAGTGCCAAATCGGCTAATACGTTTTGCATAAGGGGTTGGTTAATCAGGAGTTTACCCATCACGCTGCGCTGTGTGCAGTGGCGCCAGGCTTGTACCATCGCCTGCCGCATCAACGCGGCAGAACCGAGCGCGCAGTCGTAACGGGTCAGCCCCACCATCTGCATAATAGTTCGAATGCCTTTGCCGGGCTCGCCGAGCAAATAGGCCAGACAATCGTGATATTCGATTTCGGAGGAAGCATTTGAATGATTACCGAGTTTGTCTTTTAGCCGTTGTATGAGAATGCCGTTGGGCGTGTCGCCTGGTAGCCATTTCGGCGCTAAAAAGCACGATAAGCCTGCGTCCGTTTGCGCCAATGTTAAAAATCCGTCTGACATCGGTGCAGAACAAAACCATTTGTGGCCATTGAGCTGCCAAGTTGCGGCACCGTTATCGAGCAGTGTCGCTTCTGTAGTGTTGGCTCGAATGTCAGTGCCGCCTTGTTTTTCTGTCATCGCCATGCCAAGCATAAGGCCGTTTTTTTCGGATGCGTGGCGTGCCGTCGGGTCATAGTCGGTGCTCAGTAGTTTATCGCGCCAGAATGCATCCAGATGGTCTTCGCGTTCAATTACTGAATAACCGGCGAAAGTCATCGTGATTGGGCATGCTGTGCCAGCATCGGCTTGATTGTGTAAATAAAACAACATGGCTCTGAGAAGATGTGTACCTGGTTCAGGGTTGGACCAGGGCAGATTGTGGATGCCGTATTGGCAGGCTTTGGTTAACAACTCGTGATAGGCAGGGTGAAAATCGACCTGATCAATTCTGTGGCCATATCTGTCATAGATGCGGGTTTCGGGTTTGTGTCGATTGGCGCTATCGCCGAGATCCGTGAGATAACTGCCCGCTAATTCGCCGTATTCATTCAGTGTGGCGATTGTGTCGGCGCCAGCTATGTCATCACCAAATCGTTGTAAATAGTGGCTCAGCAGCGGATCAGTGGCGAAAATATTAGTCGGTTCGCTGGTCTTGGGCTGGTTAAACACCCTGTGATTACATCCACGTTCATTGTTCATGGGGGCATCTCTATGTCGATAAAACAGAATAAGACCGATATTTTAGGAAGATTAGATCCCAGAAAAACGATGACGATCCCCCCGAAATTACATTTCAATCAGCTCATAATCATTCTTGGGTGTATTAAAAATAGTTGAGTAAACGGGCATCACAAAATAAGAGTGGCGATCCAACCGAACAAAAGCAGTGGTAAATTATAATGGATAAACGTCGGCACCACGGTATCGCGGATATGATCGTGTTGACCATCAGCATTCAGCCCTGCAGTTGGACCGAGCGTTGAATCTGATGCCGGTGAGCCAGCATCACCGAGCACACCAGCAGTGCCCACCAGCGCGACGATGGCCAGAGGTGAGAATCCAAGCGCTTGAGCAATGGGTACATAAATGGTGGCGATGATAGGTATGGTTGAGAACGATGAGCCAATGCCCATGGTGATGACCAGACCTACCAGTAACATGGCAAAAGATGCTATCCAGGGGCTGTTATCGACGAGCCCGGCTGTCGCTTTGACGAGTTCAGGAATACTACCGCTGTCACGTAATACTTCAGCGAAACCGGACGCAGCGATCATGATAAAACCAATGTTCGCCATCATTTTCATGCCGTCGACAAATACTGAATCGTTGTCTCTCCAGCGTGTGCTACCCGACATGCTCAAGAGCATAAAACCCACTAATGCACCAAGGATCATCGAATCCCAAGTCAGCTGAACCGCAAATGCGGTAATCAGCGCGACAAGGCTGATCATGATCGCACGGGAGTTGGGTGCGACGTTTTCACCATCAAGTTTTTCGATAGCGTGTAGATTATAGGTTCGAGGCTTGCGGTACGTAATTGTCGCCGCGACGAGAAGGCCCGACAGCATCCCTAGTGCCGGTAACCACATGGCATCCATTAACGAAAAGTTGCCTTCGTTGATATCAAGCCCGGCTAGTTTGATGTTGCCTAGCAGTATCTTTTTTAAATAAATTTCGCCGAAACCAATGGGCAAAAACATATAGGTACAGACGAGGCCGAAGGTGAGCGTGCAAGCAACGAGCCGGCGATCAAGGCCAATTTCTGACATCAGGTACAACATAGGCGGTACCAGTATCGGAATAAACGCAATGTGTATCGGAATCAGGTTCTGGGATGCGACGGCGGCCAATGCCAGAATGGAGAGCAGAACGGCACGGGCGATGTTATGGCTCTGACTTTGCTTTGCATGGGAGATGGCATGATCGCATAACCAATGAGGGATCCCGGATTTTGCGATGGCAGCGGCAAACGCACCTAACATGGCATAACTCAAGGCGATGTTTGCACCTTCTTTTATGCCTAAATGAAAACTACTCAAGACATGATCGACCGGCATGCCTGCCCATAAACCACCGCAAACGGCGGCGATGATTATTGATGGTACTACCGGGAAGCGTGCCAGACTCAAGCCAAGCATAATGGCAACGGCTAGGATGACAGGGTTCATAAACAATCCTTTGTCAGAACTTATTGAGCAAGGTCAGTGCAACATAATGATATTGAATATGCTGTAACCAAATTGTGCAGTCTGCCTAGCCGGTTTGATCATTAGACAAACGAACAATTAATAAGCGACCTGGGGTGGCAGAGAGACCCGATACGTTTGAGCTAAACTCGATTATAGCCTGCGCTAGGCGGGTTGCTGGAGAATACGCGGTAGTGGGTCTCCCGACCATGAAGGATTATTGAATCGGCGAGAACTACGCCGATTTAAAAGCGATAGCTAAGCTGTGCCAAAAACTGCTTGCGATCTTGAAAACCGAAGTTGGTTTCTGTGAGTAATTCGATGGATTCGGTAAATGCCCAACGGCCGCCGATTAGGTAGCTATATGGAGCGCTGGCGCTTTGGTCGATACGTATAGAATCGATCTCCAATAGCTCAGCTGGCCCCACTGGGCCTTGATTGGGAATACTCACACCGACAGGGATGTTGAGTATCTGGTTAATATCTTGATACATGCCCCCGACCCATAATGATCCAGAAAAAATACCAATGGATCCGTTCCAGCCAATGCGGCTTGAGATGACGGTTGTTTTCGCATCGTCTGTTGAGATATTGATATCGCTGATGGTGTAGTTGCCATCGATCATCGCAAAGAAATCACCAATGCCACCGGCAATGGTGATGCCGCCGCCGTAATTGGTGCTTTTGAAATCTAACGAAAATGGCAAGTTATTGGCATTGAGGTAGCATTTGTCGTTCAGTGAAGGCAAAGCATTAAAGCAGGCGGGGATTGGGAAAAACGCAGGGTCGTCAAAAACAGCGTTGACGTTTATTATGCCTTTAGCTGTGCCATTGGTGTGTCCGCCTAGTGCGTAGACGTTCAAGAATGGAAAGATCCAGGCATCCAGTCTTAATGTAATTGTCGCCTCAGCGACACTAACATTCGCGGCTTTTACGAATGGGTTAATATCCGGCACATCACCACCGAGGATGCTGCCCTCAACATCGATGCTGTTTACTTCAAACGGTTGATTCTGAAATAGGGTGATTGCGGAGATACCAAACGGGCGTGGTAATACATAGCCGGCTTCGCAGGCGGCTTTGCCTAGAATCGGTAGAAAGTCGCTCCAACGGGGCGCGCACCGTTGTTTGTCGTCGTCATTTCTAGATTCGTAGGTGACAGCAGTTCGTTGTGATTCGCCGACGACTGCTGAGGATTGGATCTGAGCATCTGTGTTATCAGTTATTTCTTCGTTTGACGGCTCTAGCGCTGCGGCTTCGTTATTGTTGATCGTGTTTTGTTGGCCATCATTATCGATTGCTGCAATTGCAGAATTGGCCAGTAAGGCGGTGCAGCTGATAATAAGAGATAGGTTACGTCTGATGCACGCAGTCATAGTGTTATTCTTGTTGGCGATAGCAAATAGGGCGGTTAGAGAGTATATAAGCCTGTACATGAGTCTGCCAACCCAGCGGTGCCGAACTAACAATGTTTGTATTGACTAGGTCGGAATGGATACGAGATTAAGTCAATCTGAGACGCATAAAAAACCCGGCGGAGAATGCCGGGCTTTAGGGAAGTTCTTACCTTTGGCGTATCTAACGAATTAGTTAACGCCGCCAGCATCAAGGAATGCTGGCTTTTCGCCGCCGCCATGAGCAGTGATAAACGCACCGGTGACATAGCTCGAAAGATTTGACGCAAAATAAATGCAAGTGTCGCCAATGTCATGTGGCGTTGCCATGCGACCTAGAGGAACTGTTGCGCTGACGCGAGCAATACCTTCTTCGTTACCATAGTGAAGATGTGATTGCTCAGTACGGATCAAGCCTGCGGCGATTGAATTCAAGCGTACTTTGGGTGCCCATTCAACGGCCAGCGAGGTTGTGAGGTTCATTAGACCCGCTTTTGCCGCGCCGTAAGCTGCGGTGCCTGGCGATGGGCGAATAGCACTAACGCTGGCGATATTGACGATAGACCCGCCTTCTTCTTGTTCTTGCATGATGGCATTTGCCGCCTGGCAGCAGTACAGTGGTGCAAGCAAGTTCAATGCGATAATTTTCTCTGAAAAACGTGGCGAAGCTGTTGCAGCATCAGTAAATGGAGCACCACCGGCGTTGTTAATCAATACGTCGAGTGATCCGTAGGTATCTACTGCAAACTGCATAAGCGCTTGTACCTGATCCCAGTCACGTACGTCTGCGCTCTTGAAAACGGCTTTGCGGCCGTTGGCTTCTGGCATGGCTTCAGGCTCATTGCGGCCGCAGATAACAACGTTTGCGCCTTGTTCCAGAAAACGTTCAGTAATGCCTTTACCTACGCCTTTGCCTCCACCGGTAACAACAACTGTATTGCCGGTAAAATCCAATTGCCGTGTGTCGCTCATGATGAAAAAACCTTAATGCTGATTCTTATTGGAAAACGCCGCAAGTATAACGCCTTTCGGCAAAAAAGGCATGATCTTGATGTTTTTCGCGGCGTTTTACGAGAGAGTTTTGATCTACGTTCGAGAACCAATTAAATTTGAATACGCTGCGTATCGTAATTATACTTGCACCGGCTATAAAAGGTGCGTATAAACCGCTTCAAAGGTTTGAATAATAAATATTCCTCTCAATTCTCGAGTGGTTACGAATTAGCCAGCAAGGGCGTAACGTAAACGATTGTTTATACGCGGTTTGAGGCTGACAGCGCGGGTAATTGATAGCAATACCAAACGCAGATTTATAGAGGCGATCGGATATGAGTGATGTAAAACCTACAATTGCAATTTTGGGCGGTACTGGCGCACTCGGCACAGGCCTAGCACGTCGTTGGGCGCAAGCGGGTTATCCGATTGTGATTGGCTCGCGTACAAAAGAGAAAGCCCAAGAGGCGGTTACCGAACTACAATCTTTAATGCAGGCGCGCGGCGTCGATGCAGTTGCGGTAGAAGCTGATGACAATCAGTCTGCGGCGGCTAAAGCAGACATCGTGACGTTGACGGTTCCTTACGCACACCATGCATCAACACTGGAAGGTGTTAAAGCCGATCTTGAAGGCAAAATCCTTATTGATGTAACCGTTCCGCTGCGTCCACCAAAAGTAGGTACTGTTCAATTGCCAGAAGCCGGCTCTGCCGCACAGGAAGCTCAGGCGTTGTTGGGCGAGGGCGTGAAGGTCGTTTCTGCGTTCCAGAACGTTGCTGCTCACCATCTGCAAGAAGGCCAAGGCATCGAATGTGATGTGCTGGTTGCAGGTAACAATAAAGAAGCACGCGCTGAAGTCGTTACATTGGTAGAAGCTGCGGGCATGAATGGCTTCTCTGTCGGTCCGATTGCAAACTCTGCGGCTGCAGAAGCACTGACCTCAGTTCTTATTCAGATTAACCGCCAGTACAAGTGTCATGCGGGTATTCGTATTTCCGGTTTGCCAGAACAGGATTCATAATCGTACTTATGCATCTTTTTGCGCTTGAAGGCATCGCCGAGGTTATTCCCGGCGATGAGGTTGCTGAAATCCTGATTGAATCTCTAACAACACATCACGATCCTTTAGAGGAGGGTGATGTTGTTGTGTTAGCTCAAAAAATTGTCTCCAAAGCTGAAGGCCGTTACGCATTTATTGATGAAGTCGAAGCTTCGGAGCGCGCCGTCGAGTTAGGCGCTGCGTGCGATAAAGATCCGCGATTGGTTCAGTTGATTCTGGATGAATCGGAAGATGTTTTGCGCGTGCGCCCTGGTGTGATTATTGTGCAGCATAAGCGTGGCTATGTGCATGCAAATGCCGGTATCGATCGGTCTAATCTGCCAGAAACAGAACGCGAGCGAGTGTTGCTGTTACCGGTCGACTCTGATACCAGCGCTGAACAGTTGCGTCAGCGATTGTCGAGCCATTTTGGGGTTAACCTCGGTGTTATCATCAATGATAGTGCTGGTCGAGCGTGGCGTGTTGGTACGCAAGGTTTTGCGATCGGCACGGCTGGGTTTAATCCATTGATTGATATGGTGGGCAAATCTGACCGTAACGGTCGTGCGATGGAAGTGACAGAAGTCGCCGTTGCCGACGAGTTGGCGGCTGCGGCTAGCTATTTAATGGGGCAGGCCAATGAGGGTAAGCCAGCGGTTGTTATCCGTGGAGCAAAGCCAACATTGGGTGATTACCCGTCTTCAGTATTAATTCGTGATAAAAAAATGGACATGTTTCGTTGATGTCTAATTCTCCCAATGTGCTTGCCCTGAGTGGTGGCGTCGGCGGTGCTAAACTCGCACTGGGTTTATCGCTGTCGCTGCCAGTGAGTGCATTGTCGATTGTTGCCAACACTGCTGACGATTTTTTGCATCTTGGCCTGCCGATCAGTCCTGATCTCGACACAGTAATGTATACTCTTGCTGGATTGAATAATCGTGAGCAAGGCTGGGGTCTGGCCGGTGAATCATGGCACTGCATGACTGCTGTTGAGCGACTAGGTGGCCCAAGTTGGTTTCGCTTGGGAGACCAGGATATCGCTACTCACCTCATGCGCTTAAATGGTCTTCAGCAGGGGCATTCTTTGACACAGGTAACCGAAAACCTTTGTCGGCAGTTAGACGTTGATCATCAGTTGTTGCCGATGTGCGATGAGGCGGTAAGGACTCATGTTCAATGTGCACCCGATAACCATCATGATACGACCTATGAGCTTCCGTTTCAGTCGTACTTTGTTGAGCAGCAATGCAAGCCGGCAGTCACAGGTTTTCGATTTGAAGGTGTTGAGCGGGCGGTGATTTCCCCGGCAGTCGCTTCTGCGATTGAAAACGCGGATATTATGGTTGTTTGCCCGTCTAACCCCTTTGTGAGTATTGCGCCGATTCTTGGTGTTCCCGGCCTTAAACAGCGAGTGCTTGATAACATCAGTACGCGTGTCGTTGTTTCTCCGATTGTCGGAGGCATTGCAATCAAAGGACCTGCGGCCAAAATGATGGCCGAGCTTGATATGCCGCTCACGCCGCTTGCAGTTGCAGAATACTATCAAGGCTTTGCATCGCATTTTGTATTGGATACATGCGACGAGTGTTTTGTTGATGATATTCTCGCGTTGGATATGCAAGTGTTGGTGACCAACACCGTTATGAATTCCCTCGAGGATCGTAAAGAATTAGCTGATTCGATACTTCGTTGGATACAAGCCTCCGGATAACGTTATATGTGGGCAGTTCTGCCAGTTAAAGGTTTTAGTGAATCGAAACAGCGTTTGGCGGATGTTTTAACGCCTGAGCAGCGCAGCCGTTTGTCTCAAGCGATGTTTCAGGACGTGCTTGGTGCGCTAGCAGGCTCTCAGTCGGTTAAGCAAATTCTTGTTATTACATCGGATGACGATGTCGCCGTGACGGCCGATAACTTTGACGCGGTGGTCGTTAAAGAGCCGGATGATGTGCGTGGATTAAATGCCGCCGTATGTTATGCCCTAGAACAGGTCGCTGGCTTTGGCGCAGAGCGTGCGTTAATTTTGCACGGCGATGTTCCGCTTGTAACGCCGACCGATTTGGATTATCTCGCTAGCAGTCATCTTGAGGGCAGTGTGACATTATCACCCGATACTTCGCATTCGGGTACGAATGGCATGGTATGCGATATACCTGCCGAGCTGACCTTCAGCTATGGTGAAAACAGCTTTGATAAACATCGGGATTCTGCCAGTAAAAATGGGCTGCTATGTACAACCGTGGCAGTGCCAGGGATTAGCCTTGATGTCGATAACCTCAGTGATCTTATCCGATTGAATGAGCGCATTAAGGCTCGCCCTCAACTTGCGACCGCACAGTATCTGCGTCGTACCGAAATCCAGTCGCTGATTGATGCACTGAGTTAATATTTGATTCGATGTGTTGAGTAACAGTAATCACCCNGAAGCGTCTGATGGCGGCTCTGGATTGCAGGCCTGACCTGATCAAGAACAACAGAACATGATTGAACAGAATCTATTCGCCCAATTGAAAGATGGTGCCAGGCTCTCCGACGAGCAAGCACTTGCTCTCGCCGAATTATCAGAATCTCGCTACTCATCGTTGCTGGATACCGCTGCGGCGATACGAGATGCTGGGTTTTCGAGCACCGTTACTTATTCCCGTAAGGTGTTTTTCCCGTTAACTCATCTATGTCGTGATGTTTGTCATTATTGTACTTTTGCGCAAACGCCGAAATTTATTGAACAACCTTATATGCCGGTCGATAAAGTTGTTGAAGAAGCCGCTAATGCAGCGAAGTTGGGCTGTAAAGAGGCGCTTTTTACGTTGGGCGAAAAACCTGAGCTACGATATAGCACTGCCAGAAAAGCACTCGCGAGCATGGGTTTCGAAACAACCCTGGAATATGTCGCGCATGTGGCGCAGCAAGTATTGGAAAAAACCGGTGTCATTCCCCATATCAATGCGGGCTGCATGACGGCGGACGAAATTGCGATGTTGCGCAAAGTGTCCGGATCAATGGGGATTATGCTGGAATCTGCCTCAGATCGGCTGTGCGAGAAGGGCATGCCCCATTACGGTTCTCCGGATAAGGTGCCTGCCAAGCGGCTTGAAACGTTGCGTTTGGCCGGAGAGGCATGTGTGCCATTTACCACCGGTATTTTGATCGGTATTGGTGAAACACGCTGCGAACGTATTGAATCTCTATTGGCGATTCGTCGCATTCACGAACAGTATGGCCATATTCAGGAAATCATCGTTCAGAACTTTCGTGCCAAGCCAGATACTCTGATGGCAAATGCACCAGAGCCGGATTTAGATGAATTGCTTTGGACGATTGCCGTCACCCGTCTGATTTTTGGGGCGAACATGTCTGTTCAAGCACCGCCAAATCTTAGCCCTGGTGTGTTGCCTCAGATTGTTAATGCAGGTATCAACGATTGGGGCGGGGTATCACCGGTCACCCCTGACTTTGTAAACCCAGAAGCACCATGGCCGAATGTTACGCGGCTTGCCGATGAAACCCGTGCTGCCGGTAAGCATCTGATTGAACGATTAACGCTGTACCCGGCTTACGTTAAAAATTACCAGCAGTGGCTTGATCCAGCCCTGCATTTCAAGGTGATAGACAGTGTCGATGGCGACGGTTTGCCGCGAGAGGATGATTGGGTTACTGGGAAATCTGAAACCATTCCCGAAGGCTTTCCGACCGAATGCCGAGCGAATATTGATGTCAGTCATGGCATCGCCGAGCTGATTGATAAGGCTGTGGGCGGTGTTGATCTTTCTGATGATGAGATTGCACGGTTATTTACAGCACGTGGTAATGACTTTCTTGCAGTGTGTGACGCTGCGGATTTATTGAGAAAGAAACGTGTTGGCGATCGTGTGAGCTTTGCGATAAATCGCAATATTAATTACACCAATATTTGTTACTTCAAGTGCCAGTTTTGCGCGTTTTCAAAAGGCAAACACAGTGACGATTTGCGCGGGAAACCCTACGATTTAGCACCTGAAGAAATTCAACGCAGAACAACCGAAGCTTGGGGCCGCGGCGCGAGCGAAGTTTGTATGCAGGGCGGCATTCACCCATCGTATACCGGTCAGAGTTACATCGATATTTGCAAGGCGGTCAAATCTGCTGAGCCGAAGATGCATATTCACGCATTCTCTCCGCTAGAAATTTGGCAAGGTGCAGCCACGTTGAATACGGATCTGGAATCCTTTTTGGCTTCTCTGAAGGAGGCGGGTTTAGGCACGTTGCCGGGTACGGCGGCTGAAGTACTGGATGATGAAGTTCGGGCGACGCTGTGCAGCGATAAGATCAACACAGCTCAGTGGTTGCAGGTGATGCGGCTTGCGCATCGTCAGGGTATCCGTACAACTGCAACTATTATGTTTGGTCACGTTGACCAATATCGACATTGGGCAAATCACCTTATCAATATCCGCGAATTGCAGCGCGAAACGGGTGGCTTTACCGAGTTTGTGCCGTTGCCTTTTGTTGCAAGTGAATCCCCGATCTACCGAAAACAACAATCTCGACGTGGCCCGACGCTGCGTGAATGCATACTCATGCATGCGATCGCCCGAATCGTGTTTGATGGTTTGATCGATAATATCCAAGCATCTTGGGTCAAGCTTGGCGAGGAGGGTGTTAAGATTGCTCTCAACGCCGGAGCCAATGATTTGGGTGGCACGTTGATGAACGAATCCATTACCCGTGCGGCAGGTGCAGCACATGGTGAGGAGTTGGGCGTGGCAAAGCTGGAGGGGTTGATCGCGTCGTGTGATCGTAAGCCTTGGGTTCGCAATACGCTGTATGAGCCTGTTAGCGCTGAACGTATAGCAATTGCTAGAGACGCCTACAGTGTTGAGCCGATTATTTTGACTGAGCCTAAACGCTCGCAAGACAAACAGAAGCTCTTACGACCGGGAAGCACGCTTGATCCGAGGGATGTTGTGGGCGCCTGAACGGAAGCCCATATTACAGCGTTTTAGGGCTCATTCGCCGCGGTATTCGGCGCTATTTGTGGGTGTTTCGTGAATAACAACTTTGTGCAGTAAATGCCCGTAATCGGTATCACTGAGTATTTTCCAGCAGACTACCGCGATGTTTTCGGCTGTCGGGTTTAGATCTGCAAAGTACGCAACATCCAAATTCAAATGTTTGTGATCAAACACGTCAACGATCAAGCGGTTGACGTCTTCCTTGATGGTGGTGAGGTTGGCAACCATGCCAGTCACCGGGTCAACTTCACCTTTCAATGTAACATCGAGAATATAGTTGTGCCCGTGCCCATTTGGGTTGTTGCACTTTCCAAATACGGATTCGTTTTTTTCGTCACTGTAGGTTTTTGAATACAGTCGATGAGCTGCGTTAAAGTTGACACGTTTTGTAATATAAACAATCGGCATGGTTGGCTCTGTTGTTCATTGCATGGTTAATCGTTGTGCAGTTAGTCGTTGCACATAACTTCGAAGGTAGTGCCGCTGGCAACGCCAAAAGTGTTGTCGTCGCAAAAAGCGATGATGATCTTAGCGATGTCTTTAGGCTGGGTGTTGGTTGAAAAATCAGGGAAGTTATCATTCAACATGCGGGTGTCGACAGTGCCGGGAGCGACGCAGTTAACACGAATATCGTGGGGCTTTCCTTCAACGCTGAGCGCTTCTGTCAGGCCGGTAACGCCATGCTTTGCAGCAACGTAGGCCGCCATCCCTGGGAATTTTTCAACAAATCGAATACCCGATAATGAGCTTACATTGATGATGTGCGTAGGTGTGGGATTCGAAATCATCAGTGGGAACGCTGCGTGGGAGCACAAATACGCTGACTTGAGGTTGGCATTGATGGTTTGATCCCAGATTGCCTCGTCAAGATCCTCAAAAGCAGTAACGGCGAGATATCCGGCGTTGTTGATGAGTATATCGAGCGTACCAAACAGTTCGTTAACGCTATGAAAAAGTCGTTCAACGTCAGTTTTTTTACTGACATCAGCTGCGATACCGATGATTTTTTGCGATCCGTGACACGGGATGCTCTGTGCAGCACCTAGGATGTCTTCTTCGGAGCGTGAGCACATAACCACATGTGCGCCGGCCTCTGCCAAGCATCGAGCAGTCGCTAAGCCAACACCGCGACTAGCGCCGGTAACGACCGCAACTTTGTTTTTAAGCATTTCATTCATAATTATTTTCACAGCGCATCAAGATTGAGTGCGATTCAAATGATCCATAAACTCCGAGCGCGTATCTTTGCATTCCATGAAGCTGCCGACAAGCGAAGAGCTGATCATAAATGAATTCTGTTTCTGCACGCCGCGCATCATCATGCACATGTGTTTACCTTCGACCACAACGCCTACGCCACTGGCGCCGGTAATTTCTGCGATGGTATCAGCGATTTGTTTGCTCATGTTTTCCTGTATTTGCAGCCTGCGAGAAAACATATCAATAATGCGGGGAATTTTCGATAAACCGATAACCTGACCGTTGGGAATATAACCAACATGGACATTTCCGTAGAAGGGCAGCATGTGATGTTCGCAGGTTGAGAAGAATTCGATGTCCTTTACGATCACCATAGCGCGATTGTCAGAAGGAAATAGCGCTTCATTGACGATATCGTCTAAATCCATGTTATATCCGGAGTTCAGAAACTCTAAGGCCTTGGTCGCACGTTCTGGTGTTTTCACTAACCCTGGGCGTTCTAGATCTTCCCCAAAGTGCTCAATAATACTGACAATGTTATTTTCTATCGACATGATGTATCCCTAAGTATTTTAAATGAAGTATTGAACGTAACGGCAGCATGTCAACGCCCGATCAGCCGACGGCGGTAGCTCATAGTGTTCACGATAAACCCGCTTCTGACTTTGTTGGCGTTCCCGTATAATGTTTTTGTCGTCAGAACTGGAGTATTTATGGAACACAAAACTCGCCGTGTCGTTATGTATAGTCATCTCAATTCAGCCGGTGTGCTTTTCGGTGGTCAGGCGTTAGCCTGGATCGATGAAGAGAGCGCTATTTTTGCTGCCTGTCAGATGGGTACTACGCGAATAGTGACGAAAAAGATGAGTGAAGTTGAATTTAATTCACCTGCCAAGCTGGGTGAAATCTTGTCAATCGGCTCTGAAATTGTGCGCGTTGGCCGAACCTCTATCACTGTTGCGTGTGAAATTCGAAATAAATCGACAGATACACTGATAGTAAAGGTCGATGAAGTCGTTTTCGTTGCTCTGGATGAGAACAACAGACCCACTCCTCACCGATTAGCGTCATCAATATGATGTCGCTTGTTGCAGCAAGCTAATCATCGGATAAAGTGGTAGAATCGAACAAATTAGCCTTTTTCGACGTTATAAGTGAGTTATCTTGATTAAAAACTGGATCAAAAAGATTGCAGGCGGGCAGGAAATCGCCGGCAAGGAAGCGGAGGCTGCAAAGCGCGCGCCCTCAGGCGATGAGTCTGGCAATCGAGGTAAAAAAGCAGGAAGTTCGAAAAAGCAACGCCAGTCAGCCAAAAACCGATCTGTAGAAAAATCCGACAATGCGTCCGCTGAAAAAGGTGGCAAGCGCGGAAATAGCCGAACGGATAAACCCAAGCGCAAAGATAAAACTAAGCAGCTGCCGCCGTGGGATATCTCTGATTTTAAAGTGTCGCCGGCTGAAGGGAAAACCCGATTTCATGATCTGGATGTCGATGTCCGATTGATGCGGGCAATCCATCAATTGGGCTTTGATTATTGTACGCCTGTGCAGGCAAAAACGCTGCCACATACGTTGAAGGGCCTCGATATGATCGGTAAAGCGCAGACTGGTACGGGTAAAACCGCTGCGTTTCTAATTACGATCATAGATCAGCTGTTGTCGCATCCCGTTGAAGGCGAACGTTTTCATGGAGAGCCGAGAGCGCTTGTTGTTGCTCCAACCCGTGAGCTTGTTATGCAAATTGCCGAAGATGCTCGCCAACTGACGGAGTTTAGTGGGCTGCATGTTGTGAATTTGGTGGGTGGTGAACCTTATGAGAGGCAGCATAAACAGTTAGATGCCGGTTTTGTTGATATATTAGTCGCTACTCCGGGTCGTTTGATCGACTTTATCCAGCAAAAACATGTATATCTTGATCAGGTTGAAACGCTAGTACTTGATGAAGCTGACCGAATGCTGGATATGGGCTTCATTCCACAAGTTAAACAGATAGTGCGTTATACGCCACCAAAAGAAGATCGTCAGACCCTGCTATTCAGCGCGACGTTCACGCAAGATATTCTGAATCTGACATACCGTTGGACCTTCGAGCCAGAGCAGGTTGAAATTGAGCCTGATCACGTAGCAACCGACACAGTTGAGCAGCTTGCTTACATGGTGAGCGATTCTGAAAAGGTTCGCATGATTCGTAACATCATTGCAGACGATGAAGTTAAGCACGCGATCATCTTTGCTAATCGTCGTGATCAAACCCAGCGTTTATTCGATAAGTTGAAACGTGCTGGTGCGAATGTTGGTATTCTTTCAGGCGAAATTGCTCAGAATAAACGTCTTCGTACGTTAGAAGATTTTAAAGCCGGAAAAATCAAAACCTTGATTGCAACAGATGTTGTTGGTCGTGGTATTCACATCGACGGCATTACCCACGTAATCAATTACAATCTGCCTCAAGAGCCAGAAAATTACGTTCACCGAATTGGGCGGACGGGCCGAGCAGGAGCAACGGGTGTAGCGATTAGTTTGATTGGCGAAGAAGACGCGTATGAATTGCCAACGTTGGAAAAACTATTGGGCCGCAAGTTTGATCTTGAGCACCCGCCATCTCGGTGGTTAGATTAGGCATAGTGTTCGTAGGCCTGAGATAATCAGGTTTATCGCATAAAAAAGGCACCGTAAGGTGCCTTTTTTGTTTTGAGCGGTTTTGTTATTTAACCGTAGTGTGCGACTAACCCGTGACGGCGAATCAGCGCGCCGCATGATGGGCCTTGCACGAGAAGAGTAAACAGAACCACTGCGAATACCATCGATTGTATGGTGAACCAACCCGCAAAGCTGGTGGGTAGTGACAGCACAAGCGCTATCGCTATTGCTCCACGTAAACCACCCCAGAATTGAATTTTTTGCCAGCCCATTGGAATTGGCCTAAGCATTGGTTTCGTCATCGCACCGCAGACGAATACCGTTGCAGCTCTTGCAATCAGTGCGGCGACGATAGCGATAATCATTGAGAGCCATTGTTCACGGAACATATCAAAAGTGATGGTAAGTCCCATCAAGACAAAGATAAAACCGTTGAACAAAACGCCGAGCCAATCCCAAGTATTGACGACAGAAGCTAAGTATTTTTGCTCTTGTTCACGCAATAGACTCCTGGAAACAATCGCCGCAGAAACAATCGCCATAATCCCTGACACCCCGAAAAATACTTCCGCGATGTAGTAGCTGGCAAATGCACAGATCAACAGCACGATATTTGCAGCGGCTGCACCGCCGATTAAGAGTACGAGGATAGCGCTAATCAAGCCCATCAAGCAGCCAAGTAGGATACCGCCGAAAAACACAGTTACAAACAACCCGAGATAGCCGCCAGACATGCTTTCATGGGCTGATGCGAGTGAAAAAACAATGGTAAAAAGTACGACTGCTGTTGCATCGTTAAAGAGGCTCTCGCCTTCGATTAAGGTGGTTAGATCCTCGGCTGCCTTTTGACGTTTCAGTGTGTTTACTACCGATATTGGATCCGTTGCGGCGAGTATTGCGCCGGTTAGCAAAGCAGCGGATACGGGAAACCCGACGCCGTGGCCAATGCCGTAGTACACCAATAAAGCCATGACCGCAGCGCTGATCAAAACGCCGACGGTGGAAAGCAACATAATCGGCGCGAGCCAACGTTTAAGGCGAGAGGGGTCGAGTTGCCACGATGCTTCAAAGATCAAAACAGGTAATACAATAAAGAACACGATTTCATGGATGTTGTCTGCACGTAGGCCGGTATCGACACCCAGATACGGCAGAGATATTCCGGCAATCACGCCTGCTGCAAGGCTTGTTAAGGTGAAATCAATCTTGCTTAGCCGAGAAAGAATCAGCCCCAATAAGACTGTTGAGCCCAAGAACAGCATCTGCCCCATTGTTTCTTCAATCATAAAAATGTCCCAGTAGTTTCGGCGGCTTGTTTTTAATGATGCGTCATTTTATGAGTTACTTTTCAGCCGGACGCTGATCTGTAGCGATAATAAATTCATCTCTTGTAGCCGGAAGCGGAAACATGTCAGCCATTGGTTGTGGCAGGCCGTTAGGGTCGATGATATTGGCGTGGTCTCGGGTTAATTCACGAGGCTCTTTGACACCACAAGAGTGCGCAATAATGCCGACTTCGTAAGCGAGGTTTTTGGCGTAGCTCGCGACCCGTTCGGCTTTATTGGTTGGGTCGAGGCCGCGCTGTAGTTCAAGGTTGTGGGTAGTGATGCCGGTAGGGCAGGTATTTTTGTTACATTGCAGAGCTTGAATGCAGCCGAGAGCAAACATAAATCCGCGGGCACTAACGACGAAGTCTGCTCCCATGCAAAGCGCCCAGGCAACATCACTTGGCATAATGAGCTTGCCAGAGCAGATGATCTTGACGCGATCCTTTAAGCCGTATTCAACGAGCTTATCAACAACTAAAGGCAAACTGCGTTTAATGGGCAATCCCATGTTGTCCATCAAGCTCTGGGGGGCCGCACCGGTTCCGCCATCTGCGCTGTCGAGCGTGATGAAGTCTGGCGCATCTGCCAACCCGCGCTGATGAACACGATCACATAGCTCATCAATCCATTCGATATTGCCGACAACGGTTTTAAATCCGCAGGGTTTGCCCGTAACGGATCGTACTTTAACGATCATATCCAATAGGTCGTCTATGCATCGAATTTCTTTATGGCCATTGGGGCTGATGGAATCTTCGCCTTCCTGAATTCCTCGGATTTCGGCGATAATCGATGTAACTTTTGCGCCGGGTAAAATGCCACCTTTGCCGGGCTTAGCACCTTGGCTCATTTTGATTTCGAACATTTTTACAGCGTCATGCTTAGCGATTTCTTTGAGTTTTTCTTCGCTGAAATTGCCTTGTTGATCTCTGACGCCATACTTCGCCGTACCAATCTGGAACACAATGTCGCAACCGCCTTCAAGATGGTATGGGGATAGGGCACCTTCGCCTGTATTCATCCAAATGCCGGCCTTGCCCGCTCCCTTTGAGAGTGCGCTCACGGCAGGCACAGATAAAGCACCAAAGCTCATGCCTGAAATATTAATTAAAGAGTCGGTTGTATATGGGTGCTTGCAGTAACCGTCACCAACCGTAACGTGTTTGGTTGGAATAGCATCTTCGCTAAGTGTGGGGAACAAACAACTTAGAAATAGCACTTCGCCAGGTTCGTTGAGCGGACGTGTAGAGCCAAAGGCAACCGTTGAATCTACGTTTTTTGCGGCTTTATAGGCCCAGGTGCGTTGGGCCCGATTGAAGGGAAGCTCTTCTCGATCCAGTGCAAAAAAGTACTGACGGAAAAATTCGCCCATATGTTCAAAAAAGTATCGAAATCGCCCGATAACCGGGTAATTTTTGCGGATAGCCTGTGAGCTTTGCGTAACGTCAGCCAAATAGAGATAAATCAATACGAGTACTACGACGCCTAGTACAAAGATAAAAAGTAGCGTGCTGATTTCAAGAACGGTGATCGTGAAGCTTTTCAGACTGTCCATGTTTTCGGGGTTCATGCTGGCTCCATTAAAAAACAAAATACTTATTTCAGAAGATTGTAGTCCATGCTTTTCATCTGGTAATCACCCTCACAACAAAGGTGCGTTATTTGCTAGAGAAAGGCGATAGTTCTGTTAGAGTTGTGAAAAATTTATGTTCGGAAGCAATATCACGATGAATAAAGTCGTTCTCGGCATTCTGCCAGCGTTGCTGGCAACGGCCTGTGCCACCCAATCCGTTGGAACAACGAACCCTGAAAACGTTCAGGAGATATCAGGCACTAAATTAGGGCAAAAGCTCGATATTGGGGCGCTTGTCAGCAGTCGATTGGGCAGCGATGAAAAATTGTTTCATCAGCTGCCGTCGGCTAAGGCATCCATTGCCATCAAGCTGGCACTAATTACTCAGGCCGTTGAGACTATTGCTGTCACCTCTGAGTGGATTTCGGATGATGGTGTATCGACAGTGATCACTGATGCGTTGGTTGCGGCGGCAGATCGAGGTGTTGATGTTAGTGTTGTTTTGGATGGTCGCGGAGTTGAGGAAGCGTCTACGAACCTGCAACGTTTGTTAATTACCGAAAATGTTCGTGTTGCAGTCTATATACCTGAAAAAATTTTAGGGGATAAAGTTGCTCAATCTTTTGATCCGCTAGCTTCTGAAGCCGCACAAACGCCGCTCCAATTAAACTTGTTAGTTGTTGATGACCTCGCCGCAGTTGCGGGTGCGCGCAGTTGGTTGCAGTCGGATTATAAAACTCAGGCGGTGCCTTTGGTGCGAAGTGATTATTTGATAATCGGTGAGGATGTTGATGTATTGGATCAAGCCGTTGAGGTCTACTCGGCTAATGCGCACTTATTGAAGCCGGAAGCAGGTTCACCATCGATGTCGACTCAGCAGCGTCTGCCAAGCTATCTGATGCCAGTTAATACGTTATCGGAAAACCTCAAAGTCGTGCTTTCTAATGCTAATAGCAGCCAATGGTTTAGTGGCGATCTGTGTGTCGCCACGCCAAAATCCTTAAGTATGTCGGACGGTGATCGTTGTCGATCTGCCTTTTCTAAGCCTGTGGCGTCGATGACGATATTGGCGACTTATCCCATTGTTGGAGAGGATGGTCTCAATTGGTTGACGGAGCGTATTGATAACGACCAAAAAGTTTCCATTGTTGGAAATTCGCTGTCTGCGTCAAAATCATTACCGTTATTCGCGTCATATTCAGCAGACAGAAAATCGTTGTTAAGTCTTGGTGTCGAGTTGTATGAAGTGAAACCTTTGGTTTTGGGCGATGTGGAAGTGAAATTACGCCCGGATCATTTGGGGCAGGGCGCTAGCGCCGATAATCAAGAAGTCGTTAATTCAGAACAGGCGGAATCTGATGCCGACGATAAAGATTTTACTTGGTTTAAATTCGGGTTAGACAATAAACGTCAGAAGCAAACACCGCCATCGGTGACAAAGAAGTCAGAGAAAACAAAATCAGATAAAGCAGACAAGATCGTCGATCGTGTCGGCGCTAAGGCAATCTTGTTGCCGAAGCAGCTGTTTGTCGGTTCTGTCAATGTCAGTTTCGGTGATGAAGAGGCTAGTGGCCTATTGTTTTCGGATTCAAAGCTGCCTGATGTATTGAAAAATAATTTATCGAATACGTTAAAAGAACGTGCTTATCAATTGGAATATGCGTTTTCACCAAGCGCAGCTCCTGGAAAGAATCGAGCGAAAAAAAGTGCGTATTCGGTTGAATGGGTCGATTTAGAAGCGGGTAAGGCTGAAACGTCTGAGCCAGGAAGTAGTATCTGGGATCGGTTGGGTGTTGATGTTTTGCAGGTCTTTTCGGGTGATTCCAAAATTTGATTATTAAGTCAAGGGAGGCTTCTCGGTCTCCTTCGTCGCCTTGATGCCGATCGCATTACTTATTCGATAGTTTTCTTAATTTCCCGACAATGTTAAGTGTGATTAGCCTGAAGGAATAGGCCGAATACGCACTCGATTTCTATGTTAGTTCCTGTATGTCCGTTGTTCGCTTTTCTATTATCAAACTGTTCGTTGCTGCTCTTGCTGAGTGAGTCATCGACGGTTTCAATGTGCCAAAATTGTCCGTAGATTGGGTGAGGCAGCGAATTTATCTTGTGATAACGAGGCGGTATATTTCAACAGATGAAATTGCGGGATGTGTTGTAGCGAGCTTATAAAAAAGCCACCGAACTAATCGGCGGCTTATATCCGCAATTAGTGCCGATGGCTCTGATATCTTCGGGGTGTATACACCCCAGCCCCTCTATGGGGTAGGTGCGATAAAGCTAATGTCAAACGGCAGAGATATCGTATATTGGATATTTCCAGCTACGACTACCAATTCAATTTTACCAGATGTATCGACATTGGTATCTACAGCATTGGGTACATTGTAGTTAACTGTTGGTAGAAGTGTCGGGTAGGTGTTGTCGCTGAGTATGCCGAGGGTGCTTCCAGTAAACACACCTGCTCCCTCTTCCTTCCAGCTAAAGGTAGTACCACTTGGTAGCGCCGTATCGATATTGTTACATAGGTAGACATCTGACGTTGCTACGTGGCGAGGAATTTCCTTGACTCCAGATCCCGGAGTAATAGTGAAATTATCTGGAGAATATGCAATGGGATTCTTGGCTGCATCACATAGATAAAATGCATAAGCGCTCGGAGTTCTGAATGGTTTAGCCCATTCGAGGGAGCCGCTATCGGGCTGTGGTATAACAGCTTCAACACTTAGTATCGAAACACTATTGCTTGATGTGGGAGCATAAACTGCAGAAGGGATAGGTTGAATCAATAGGTTATTTTGAATGGTCGTATCGATGAATCCAACAACATCACCAGACCCTGTAGAATCCCATGACATTACTGTTCCTTTAGGTAGGACGTTACTATTAATATCACACAGGTATAGTTGCGAGTCATCGTTAGTAAGATCGCGCGGAATATCGATAGAGCTACCTATAGGCACTATCCAATTATTAAGATTGTACGCAGGTGGGCTGTTACCGTCTGCGTCGCAAACTCTTGGAGTGTCATCGGATAGGATAAAAGTACTCGAAGCATAGAGTGTCGCTTCCGCACCACTGCAACGGCTACGATTTTCTGGAGGACACATATCGAGCGGGCCGTCCCATAATCCGTTGGCCTCAGTGAATTCCCCGTCAAAAGCTGGGAGGCCTGTGCTTGTTGCAGCTGTATTTTTGGTTAAGGTATCTTTGTAGTTTTCATCTGTGTCTTTGATGTTGTTGAATTCGGCAGACGTCCCGTTACCTTTAAGCTTGTCATAAAATGGCTCAGATAGGTCATCACTTGATAGAACTGGGAAGTCGTCACCGCTGTCAAATAAACCGTTATCATTTTTGTCTCTAAACCGCTCATGGCCTTTTGTATAGGCGATGAATGTTAATCGACCATCACTTGGTTGGTTTCCATCTGGAACCCAAGTTACAGAGCAGGTGCCATTTTCTATAACACATGAGCCACCGTCAGACTGACTTCCTTCTGACGATCGGAATTGGCCGTAAGATTCACTTTGTTCGAAAAGAACTGTCGCGCCGTCGGGAATTATATCCCCCTCCTTGTCATCTAGGAACGCAGTGATTTCTACGATTTGGATAGGATCGTTGCCAGTACGATTCCACGCATTTGGATTGTGAGTAGAGAGGCTAATATTGAAATCATTCGGAAAGCCGCCTCGTACGCCAATAAGTTTTGACTCCGCTGAAGTGCCTGATGTTACGTGTGTTGCTACAACTTTAACGTCGCCTCTTCGAGTGCCAGATTTAATCGTGACAGTAATTTGCCCAGTGTTATCGGTGATTGCCGATGTTGTAAGTAACGTGGCAATTGAGCTCGGGATTGGGCTGTTGGACTCGTCAAGTAACGAAAAGGCAACTTCTTGCTGCGGTACAGGAACCCCTGAAGCCGTGAGTGCGAACGTGACTTTTACGTTTTGCACACCGCCAGCCCCTAAGATATTTAATGAATTGCCAGGTTGATTTTCTATCCAGCTAAGACCGTCAGGTAATGCTGCATTAACAGTTAAGGATAGCGTTGCTTCGAACGTCTCATCTTCGTTTCGTACACGTGCTGTGATGTCATCATTGCCACTACAGCCGAATGGAACATATTTAACTTCAAAAGAACCAGAGTTTGTTTCAGTCGAGCCATCAATATTTGCTAGCCCTGCTGATAAGCAAGCTGAAACAAGCTCAACATTAAAGGTGCCTGATGCTGGCGAGTTATTTGCTGTCAGGATTTGAATATTTAGAGTGGCCTCGTCTTGTGCCCCAATAACTGCCGTATTACTCGATATCGTGACTTGTGATGGGATACCTTGTGTTGCTTCTGACCCTAGGATGCTTGCTGTTGCAGCCACAGGTTGTTCATCAAAGGTGCCTGCCACTGAGATATTATCGCTACCAATACAGGTGGCCGTTGTGTAGTCGAATGCGAGGTTGGAATCCTGTGCTGCTAATGCCCCTGATACAGAACTTTTGTTAAGCACAATACAGTCAGAGTTAACTTGCAGGGATATATTGCCTGATACAGGCTGGCCTTTTGAATCCTGAATCTGAGCAGTGATTGACGTTGTTTCATTGAGCAACAACTCATTATCTTCAACGTTCAGTGCAAGGGTGACCGGGTTGACTGTGACAGTGGTGATCGCTTCAACCGGTTGACTATTAAAGGTTCCTGAGATCGACAGAGGATCATTGCCATAGCAACCTTTTGGATCATACGTAAAGGTTAGGGATGACGCTGCGTTAACGTTGAGGGTTCCGGTAATTTCTGATCGATCAATCGTCAGGCAAGGTGAGTTTACAATTAGGGCGAAATCGCCAGTCAGAGGTGCACCTTGGCCATTTATTGCCTGCACGGTGATGTTAGACGTCTGGTTACTTTCCATCGTTTGGAGAGACGTAATGACATTAACTTCAACCTCGTCCACCGGCTGGGTATCAACGCCTTCAGACGTTTTGATAGTGGTATCACCAGATATTGTCTGATCGTTAAACTTACCTGAAATCAGAACAACATCGTTGCCTTCACAGGTATTGTTCTCATAGGTGAATGAGATTTGTGTGCCTTGGCCGTTGAGTGATCCGCCAAGTGTGGCTTTATTCAATACAACGCAATCAGAGTTGGCTTGTAGCTGAATGTCACCTGAAACCGGTTGGCCAGTAGAATTTCGAATTTGTGCGGTAATATTTGCCGTTTGTCCTGAGAATAGATTAGCGTCGTCAACATTAATGGAGAGCTCAACAGGATTGATTGTTAGGGCAATATTGTCAGAAATCGCCAAACCGTTAAAGGTACCAGCAAGTGTAAGTTGATCTTGGCCAAAACAACGATCAGCTGTGTAAGTAAGCGTCAATGATGAGTCGGTTGCTGTCAGATTGCCGGTTAATGTCGAGCGGTTGAGGGTCAGGCAAGAGGACGATGCCGTAAGAGAAATATCTCCAGATGTTGGGATATTCTGTTGATTGACAATTTGAGCAGTAATGGTTGCAGAGCCGCCACTTTCTATTGTGTTGCTCGAGGATAGTATATTTAAACTATACGTGTCAGGTTGCCCTGTACCGCCATCGGAAGTGTTGATATCAAGCTGTGCCGAAATCGGTTGCTGATTAAACGTACCAGAAAATAGGAGTGTGTCGTTCCCGTTGCAACTGTTAGTAGTGTATGTCAGGTTTAATTCTGATGCGTCGGCGGTTAGATCTCCTGATAACGCTGATTTGTTTAATGTTAAACAGTCGGAGTTAACATTAAGTTCAATAGGTCCGGATACTGGCTGGCCAGTCGAGCTTCTAATCTGTGCGTTAATGCTCGTAGATTCACCAGACAAGAGATCACTGTCGTCGATAGCTATAGAAAGGCTTACGGGGTTGATAGTGATACTAACGGACTCTGATATCGATTTACCGTTAAAAGTACCCGTTATTGAAACAACATCTGTACCAAAACAGCCATTTGGCGTGTAGCTTGCTGTAACCAAACTTCCTGTACCAGCGAGTAAGCCATTGAGAGAAGACGTGCCCAATGCGATACATGCAGAGTTCGCGGTTAGGTCGATTTCACCTGAAACAGCGGCGTCGTTATCATCTACGACCTGCACTGTGATAGTGCTAGTGCCGTTAGTCTCGATGGTACTGCTGGAAGGCAAAATATTTAAGCCGAACGGGCTTAATTGGCTATTGTCGCCGTTAGATGTATCGATTTGGGCTAGTGCAGATATCGGCTGCTGGTTAAATGTTCCAGAGAACAGGAGGCTGTCGTTCCGGTCACAGCTATTAGTTGTGTATGTCAGATCTAGCTCTGAAGAGTCAGCCGTTAGATTTCCTGAAAGTGTCGATTTACCTAGAGTTAAACAGTCAGAGTTGGCGTTTAAGCTTATAGATCCTGAGACTGGCTGGCCGGTAGAATTTCTAATCTGCGCGTTAATGCTTGCAGATTCACCAGGTAAAAGGTCATTGTTGTCGACAACTATCGAAAGAGTTACAGGGTTAATAGTGATGCTAACGGATTCTGATATCGTTTCTCCATTGAAAGTACCCGAGATTGATACAATGTCAGTACCAAAACAACCGTTTGGAGTATAGGTTGCGTTAACCATACTCCCCGTGCCAACGAGTGATCCACTAAGAACTGAAGTCCCCAATGTTATGCACGCGGAGTTCGCTGTGAAATCGATCTCGCCTGAAATGGGAGTGTCTTGATCATTGACAACTTGTACGGTAATAGCACTAGTGCCATCCGTCTCGATGGTGCTACTGGACGGTAGAATGTTCAGGCTAAAGGGGCTCGATTGACTGCTGTCGCCATTTGACGTATTGATTGACGTTTGAGCCGATATTGGCTGTTGGTTAAATGTGCCAGCGAACATAAGGGTATCTGAGCTATCACAGTTGGTCGTTGCATAAGTCAAATCAAGCTCAGATGCGGTGTCGCTTAAGTCGCCAGTTAATGTGGATTTGTTAAGCGTCAAACAGTCAGAGTTGGCGTTCAAGTTTATAGAGCCCGTTACGGGCTGGCCGTTAGAGTTCCTGATCTGTGCGTTGATGGTAGTCGATTCGCCCGAGGCTAAATCGCTATCCGCAACACTGATCGAAAGAGAAACTGGATTAATAGTCAATGGAATGCTGTTAGAAACAGCTAAGCCATTGAATGTGCCTGCGAGTGTTAGTCTATCTTGACCAAAGCAGCTATTTGCAGTGTATGTAAGTTCAAGATCCGAATCTGTTACTGATAAGTCACCAGTCAATGTTGAGCGTGCAAGAGTCAGGCACGAGGATGATGCCGTTAGAGAAATATTTCCTGAGGTTGGAATATTTTGTTGATTAACAATTTGCGCAGTAATAGTTGCTGTACCGCCACTTTCAAGGATGTTGTTAGAAGACAGTATATTTAAACTATAAGAGTCCGGTTGACCTGTGCCTCCGTCGGAAGTGTTGATATCCAGCTGCGCTGAAATCGGTTGCTGGTTAAACGTACCAGAAAATAGGAGTGTGTCGTTTCCGTCACAACTGTTAGTGGTGTATGTCAGGTTCAATTCTGATGCGTCGGCGGTTAGATCTCCTGACAGTGCTGATTTGCTTAACGTTAAACAGTCGGAGTTAACATTAAGTTCAATTGGTCCGGATACTGGTTGGCCGTTGGAGTTTCTTATTTGTGCGTTAATGCTCGCAGATTCACCAGACAAGAGATCACTGTCGTCGACAGCTACAGAGAGGCTTACGGGATTGATAGTGATGCTAACGGATTCCGATATCGACTTGCCGTTAAATGTGCCAGATATTGATACAACATCTGTACCGAAACAGCCATTTGCCGTATAGCTTGCAGTAACTAGACTTCCCGTGCCAGCCAGTGAGCCATCAAGAGAAGATCTGCCCAATGTTATACAAGCAGAGTTTGCTGTTAAGTCGATTTCACCTGAAACAGCGGCGTCGTTATCATCTACGATTTGTACAGTGATAGTAGTTGTGGCGTTAGTCTCGATAGTGCTGGTGGAGGGCAGTATGTTCAGACTGAACGGGCTTGATTGGCTATTGTCGCCGTTAGATGTATCAATTTGGGTTTGTGCAGATATTGGTTGTTGGTTGAATGTGCCAGAAAACAGCAGAGTATCAGTGCTATTACAGTTAGATGTAGCGTAAGTTAAATTAAGCTCCGCGGCTGTGCCGCTTAAATCGCCAGTTAATGTGGATTTATTGAGCGTTAGACAGTCGGAGTTGACACTGAGATTTATCGGCCCTGATACGGGTTGTCCGTTGGAGTTTCTTATTTGTGCGCTAATAGCAGTCGACTCGCCGGAAGCTAAATCGCTATCTGCAACACTGATAGACAAAGATACAGGGTTAATGGTCAGTGGAATGTTGTTGGAAACAGCTAAACCGTTGAACGTACCAGCTAGTGTAAGGGTATCTTGACCAAAACAGCTATTTGCAGTGTAAGTTAGTTCAAGCGCCGAATTCGTTGCTGATAAATCGCCAGTTAAACTCGAGCGATTTAGTGTTAAGCACGATGATGTCGCGGTAAGAGCAATGTTGCCAGAGGTTGGAATATTTTGTTGATTCAGAATTTGCGCAGTTATCGTTGCGACTCCGCCACTTTCTATAGTGTTACTTGACGATAGAATATTCAGGCTGTAGGAGTCGGGTTGCCCTGTGTCGCCGTTAGAGGTGTCGATTTGAACATTCGCTGAAATCGGTTGTTGGTTAAATGTACCTGAAAATAATAACCTATCTTGGCCATCGCAGCTTACGGTTGAATATGTAAGATTCAGTTCTGAAGCTGATCCGGTCATGTTGCCAGACATACTTGATTTGTTGAGTGTTAAGCAGTCTGAATTAACACTGAGATCTATTGCGCCAGATACTGGTTGTCCGACTGAATTACGAATTTGAGCATTGATAGCTGTCGACTCGCCAGATAACAAGTCGTCATCATTGACGGCAATTGACAGAGTTACAGGGTTGATAGTCAAACCAATCGAATCGGATATTTGCGTGCCGTTGAATGTGCCAGTAAATGAAACTTGATCAGAGCCAAAGCAGCCAGTTGGTGTATAGGTTGCTGTGACTGAGCTACCACTGCCAGATAGCGTGTCAGTAATTGTCGCTCTGTTCAGCGTTAGGCAGGCAGAATTAGCGGTTAAGGCTATATCACCTGAAACTGGTGAATCTTGCTGGTTAACCACTTGAGCTGTGATAGTGGTCGAGCCGTTTGCTTCCATGCGTGTTGATGATGCAATTAAGTTCAGGTCAAACGAATCGGTCGTGCCGCCACCTGTTCCTGATGCAGAGGTCGTTATGTTAGTTTCTGCGGATACTGGTAGCCCGTTGAATGTGCCAGACACAAGAAGATTATCGCTGCCCAAGCAGGACGTACTTTCATATGAAAAACTTACAGCTGATCCGTTTCCTTCCATAGCACCTGACGTTTCAGCCTTGTTAGCAGAAATACAGTCAGAATTCGCGCTGAGCTTTATATCACCTGATATAGGTTGTCCTTTTGAATTGCGGATCTGAGCGATGACGGCAGTGCTGTCATTCGGACTTAACTGACTATCGTCAACAGTTAACGCAAGAGCCATCGGGTTAACAGTTAAATCGATAGTACCGTTAACAGGTTGGCTGTTGTACGACCCCGCAATCGTAATGGAATCTGTTCCAACACAGCTTGTTGAAAGGTAGGTGAACGTGACTGATGATGCATTTTCAGACAAGTCACCAGTTACTGTGGACGTTCCAAGCGTGATGCAGGGAGATGTAATTTGTAGATTGATATTACCTGTTGTAGGAAGTCCTTGATTATCGAGGATTTGAGCTGTGACGGATACTTGTTCGGTAACCTCAATAGATGGCGACGCAGCGATAAGATTGAGTGTTACTGGGCTAGGAGGTGGGGTTGTTGTACCACCGCCATCACCTCCAGTGGAGCCGTCACCTCCGGTGCCACCTGATGAACTATCGTCACTATTGCTTAATCCGCCTCCGCAGGCAGTTAACAATGAAGCCGACATTGCAATAAGTGCTATGGACGAAAATTTGGCAAATTTACTTCTAGGGGGACGGCTCAAGAGTCCAGTTCCCTGGTCTCCCTGAGTATCGATAGTGTGCGCCACGAGGATTTCTCCAATCAGTGAATCAAATTCTGATATTGGGTTAGTGCATCATTCTCGCGAGTTTATTATTGTGTTCGAAGATGCATATGGAGTTATTTAATCCCACAAAGTACCAAAGGTATGGTCGTTTGACAAGATAAGCGGTCAGGACCTGCTTCACACTTATATGTTGATGTATCTTCAGGTTAGGAAAATTTTTTAATGAAATATCTGCCGAGCGTTCATTTGAATGGACTAACGGTCGGAACTTAAAGAAATCGATATACGGTCTACATTGGTTTCGCAGTCGTGTATAAAGCAAATTGCTTGCATTTGATCGAGGTTAGTATGAAAAAAATTGGCGTATTGTTGTCGGGTTGTGGCGTCTATGATGGCTCAGAAGTCCAAGAGGCCGTTAGTGTCCTAATTGCATTGGATAAATTGGGTGCTGAGGCAATATGCATCGCACCGGATATCGATCAGCATCATGTTGTTAATCATACAACGGGTGAGGAGATGCCTGAAACACGGAATGTGTTAGTTGAATCAGCACGTATTTGTCGTGGCGATATTCGAATAGCTTCTTCGGTGTCTATTGATGAGGTTGATGGATTGGCTATGCCTGGCGGGTTTGGTGCGGCTAAAAATTTATCGACATGGGCGCTTGAGGGGCCTGATGGGATTATAGATCCATCAGTTCGTCAAATCATTCGAGATACCCATGCAGCTGGTAAACCTATAGCGGCACTTTGTGTATCGCCGGTTGTGGTTGCGAAAGCATTTGAGGGCACTTCCGTCAAGCCGTCACTAACACTGGGAACGGATGCAGAACCTACTGAATATGATATCAATGGTTTTCATGCGGGCATTGAATCTGTTGGTAGCGAGTCAGCCAGCTGTAGCTTGGCAAGCCTTCATGTCGATGAAGAAAACCGGATCATTTCGACGCCATGTTACATGCAAACAGCATCTGTCGGTCAGATCTACGACGCGGCGTATCTTGCTTGCGCAAAACTTCTGTCTCTCGCTGAATCTTGAATGAGATAAAGCTGGGCAGCTGGGGGCTGCTCTCTTCACCGTTTTAATAAAATGATATACACCCAATACCATTTTGTTCTTTCTTGCCGATACCTAAGTAAAAATCACTGTCTATTCTAATTAGAGCGGAAAATATCATTACATTGCTCGGAGGCGGCCGATGAGTTCATTCAAAATGAGTTCTGCAACGGGGAAGGCGATTTTGGCGATAGCTAGAGGTGGCGATTTTGCGCACCCTGGTGAAAGTCTGGTTATTGAGAGCCTAGTTCGCGGGGTTGATGTTGATCCGGATCACTGTGTGCTTGATGCAGGGTGTGGGAGAGGAGGTACTGCAGATGTTCTTCAGCAGGTGTTGCAGTCTAAAGTGTTCGGTATTGATGTTGACGAAGCGTCGGTTGCTTATGCTCAGCGCACATATCCGAACAGCGCATTTAGCGTATGTAATATTTTGGATTCGCATTCACACTTTAACCTAACCTTTGACTTAGTGACCGTTTTTAACGTGTTTTACAGTTTGACGACGGACGAACAGCAGCAAGCCCTCTCTGAATTTCATGCATTAACTGCATCTCACGCTAAAGTGATCTTGTTCGATTACACCAGCTCGATATTTTTGCCGCCACACGCACGCGAATACCGTGATAGTTGGCAGCCGTTAGTAACTGAGAGTATGGAAGAGATTGCTCATCGCAGTGGTTGGGTGATCGAACGCTTTAATGATTACTCCACTGATTTCGAAAAATGGTATCAGGCGCTACTGATTTCGTTGGATCATAAAGAAGCGGAAATTGCAGCATATGCCGATAGTGCATGGTTTGATTTTGCGAAAGGCTTTTACCAGAGACTATATGACGATATACGATCGGGGGAAATTGGTGGTGGAGCCTACTTTTTACAGCGCATAAGTTGATCATTATTGTCGGGCTAGGGTGAGGTTTATAGCTTCCCCGATACGTCAGTAGAAGTTATGGTGCAAGCGCAGGCGGAAGCCGCTAACAATGTCGAATTTTCGCTCATTGCTCGATACGACTTGTTCACTGTGTGAGAAAGTAAGCCAGCCCGCGAAAGTGTATCGGAGGTAAAACTCCGTACCGTAGGTCGTTTCAAATGTGTTTGATACTGATTCCGAGGGTATGCCAGCCATAATCGCTGCGCCAACATCCAGATTTTCTATGCCGAATATGGCTTTGGTGTGAACGCCGAAAAATCCACCGTTTTTGCCTTTCCATTTACTGTTGTTGGATGTTGATCGCGAAGCAGGCTTGTACCAACCGTATCGGCCAAATACCGCCCACGATTCGTCATTTCCCATTTCGGTAGTAAATGCGGCGACGATGCCGGATTCTTCACTGCGATCACGATTCGAATCACTGTAGAACGCGAGAACGGACACCTTGTTTTCGTTACCATAATCCGTTTTTTTGCGATATCCGGATTCGATGGCATAGACAAAATGGCCGTCGCTCAGGCTCGGTATATCAAATTCAATGTTTGCTTGATTGTCGGCGATGCCGCCTGCAATGAACCAGTCGTTTCGGTCGACTCGCATGTACAGGCCAAGCCCTTTGACTTGTGCAAAATTGGTATTTGGATCTGACGATATCATCGATGAAGTAAAGGTGGTTTGATCATCGCCATAGTAGGGACTTGTTAAAAAACTGTCTGAGATCAGTAATTTTCCGGCAACGAGTTGCAAACTATCTTCAAAAAGATATTGCTGAATGGCCAGTATATCGATGTGATTTTCTGGATTTGGCGCATCAGCGTCATTAATCGGCCAGCCGAGGCCAGCGCGCAGCGAGAGTTGGTTGGTGGTGGTTCCGCCGGTTGTTTCTGTGCGCCCGGCATACCAGAGTATTCTGCCTCGGCCAATATTAAGGTTGCCGCCTTCGTAGAGCGTTTGGGCGCCAGCGAACACGGCTTGATAATTTGTGTTGGAAAGTTTGGCTCTAAATGTAGCTTGGTATTGTGGCGTCAAGCTTAGTGATAGCCGATCAGCTTCGTCTTGATCGAACTTTTCTGATTGTGAAGCGTTGCAATGTAAAATGCATAAAAAGAGCGCGGCCTTTGCGACATGCCTGACACGATTGCTATTATTCCACATATCATTTGCTTTGTTATTCGTTGGAAGATCCCGTCGAGTGTTAGAGCCTGACGGCTGCGCCTGTTTGAATTCGGATGTTAGTGCAGGAACTCAGAGCATCTGTTTATGCATGTTAGTCGAGTTCGTTAGCGTTGCCGTTTTGACGGCGTCTGAATATGAGTCAACAAGGGATAATTGTGGCTAAATCAATTCATAATATTGAATGCTTATATGCAAGTCTTCTGATCGTGTGGCGAGACTTTAGTCGATCATGCTACAGAGCATTGGCTAAGTTGTTGGCCATACGAGTATCGTTGCTGCTTGTTGCCGTGACCGCTGCAATGCCGGCTTCCTCGGATGTTGTCATTGTTGATCAGGAATCAAACGCGATAAGCAATAATTGGTGGTTTTTCCCGTTGGCGAAAGATAAAAACCTCCAGCTTTGGGCCTATACCGGGAAACTCAGTTACACCAAGGGGCAAAACCTCGATTTGTATGTGAATACGAATGCTGAAAAATACTCTGTCACTATCTATCGCGATGGCTGGCAAAGAGAAGTTGTCTATCGGCAAACCGGACTTGAAGGGAAATACGTACAAACTCCCGAAGATTGCTACGAAAAAGGCTGTAAATGGCCTGTTTCTGCTTATATAACGCTAGGTAGTAAATGGCGAACCGGCGGATATGTTGTTCATTTGAAGGCTCGGGATGATGAAGGGCGATCAATCGATCAATATGCATTTTTTATACTGAAGCCGACCTCTCAAACTAACGATATTGCGTTTATTGTCAGCTCAGCAACTTGGATGGCGTTTAATGACTGGGGCGGCGGCAATTTATACGCGACGATGAAAGGTCAGCCGGCAACACAGGTATCTAGTCGTCGCCCGTGGGTTAAGGGGCAAATTGTGCTTCCTGACGGTGCCCCCTGGGTGGCCTTGAATCAGAGTTTGAAAACGCAGCCGATGAATAGCATTCCTCGCTACCCTGATATCGAATGGGCGAGTGCGTATGGGTATTCGAAATATTATGCGCGATCGGGGTGGGCCACTTACGATTCGAAGTTTGCTAAATGGGCGGAAAAAAACAACTACACGATGGATTACTACACCCAGCAAGATTTGCACGCGAATCCGGCTCTGTTAAACGGCTATGACATGGTTGTGATGGTTGGGCATGATGCATACTGGAGTGCAGAGATGCGAGCCAATATGGATGCATTCCTAAGTAAGGGCGGCAAGTTCGCGCGATTTGCTGGCGGGTTTATGTGGCAAGCGCGTATTAGTTCGGATCAATCCGTTTTGACCAGTTATCGGTTTAGTGCATTGTCCGATGACCCTAATGCGAAAAGCAAAACAGATGCAGATAAGGCCAGGACAACAACGCTTTGGTCGTCAAAGTTGGTCAATCGACCTGGGGCGACCACGGCTGGTGGAAACGGCGTGCAAGGATTGTTTGCAAATATGGGAGCGCTTTCCCCGCGAGCTAGCGGTGGGTTTACTATCTATCGGCCTGATCACTGGGCTCTTCGTGATACTGGCCTTTACTATGGCGATGTACTGGGGGATATGTCTTCGGTAGTTGGGTATGCTGCTGATGGTATTGATTACACGATGGTGAATGGGCAGCCTGAACCGACGGGAGCTGATGGTGCCCCGACAAATGCGACGATTATTGGGTTGGCTCCAACGTCTATTGTTGAGCAAAATTTTGGTTTGCCGGGCGAGCTCGTCCCGCCTGAACAAGCGGATTTAAGGTCCATCACCCGCATCGTGTATGGCAGTGCGACGCAGGCTAATTTGGCGAAGTTGCGGTATGGCGCTGCGGTGATATCCGTTGTTCCAGCAGGTGATGGTGAGATCTTTTGTGCGTGTTCTTCCGGCTGGGTAATGGGGCTGCAGAAAGGGGACAAATTCACCGAGCAGGTGACAAACAATGTACTGCAACGTTATGTAGAATAACGAGTATTTATCTCTAAATTACAGGAAGCTGTCTAATGCGTTACCTTCATACAATGGTTCGTGTCACTGATCTGGATGCGTCGCTGCAATTTTATTGCGATTGCTTGGGAATGATTGAAGTTTCCAGAAAAGAATCACAGGCGGGCCGGTTTACGCTTATATTTCTGAGTGCGCCTGATGACGTTTCTTCTGCCGAAAAACTCAGTGCTCCACTGTTGGAATTGACGTACAACTGGGATCATGAAGCCTACACGGGTGGTCGAAATTTCGGCCACTTAGCATTTGAGGTCGATGACATTTATGCAACCTGCCAACGCTTAAGTGATATGGGCGTTACGATTAATCGCCCGCCACGTGATGGACATATGGCGTTTGTGCGGTCGCCCGATAATGTTAGTATCGAGCTTCTACAAAAGGGTGAGGCCAAAGCCCAGGAAGAGCCTTGGGTGAGCCAGAAAAACATTGGGGAATGGTAGGGCGCTTTTAACTGAGGGTATCCAAGCCTAGTCACCGCGGTTGTCGATTTTTGCTGCGATGAGCTGTTGCAGGTTTCCGGGAATGCCGTTGTCGGTGCTAACGACTATAGCGTGTGCTTTTTCCGCTGGAGTCAGCGGCTCTTGATGCAGTGCTTGTTGCTGCATGATCTCGACAGTCGCTTCAGAGACATCATCTCCGCGTTTTTCTCGCTCGATTAACCGTTGGGTCATTGTTTCGGTCTCAAGCTCGCAGCTGACAATCACGCAGGGTACGTTGAGTCTCTGCGCCAGTGTTTGCAATGGTTTTCGTCTTGCTTCGTGCAAAAAAGTGGCGTCAATAATACATGTGAAACCTTGCTCCAGTACTAACTCCGCTAACGTTGTTAGTCGAGAGAAAGTCATGTCAGACGCTTGGCTTGTGTAAATCTTTTTGTCACTCGGATCATTACAACCTAGGCCGAATAGACGTTTACGCTCGACGTCTGAGCGAATTCGTATGCCGCCCATTGTTGATGCTATGNCGCTAGCGACGGTTGACTTTCCTGCGCCTGATAGACCGTGCATTATCAATAAGGCGGGCTTTTGATGTCGTCTTTCCTGGCAATATGAATCTGCGAGGGCAATATAAGACTGGTAGGTCAGGAAGTCTGGTTGATTGGTGTAGCCTGGCGCATTCGGGTCGCATTTAACCAAATTTATCTTCGCTCTAACAAGTGCGTAGTGAATGCGGAAAAGATTGAGAACGTATAGGCCACTATAGTCGCCAGTCTGTTCAAGATATTCATTGAGGAGTGCGTTGGATTGTTTCATGAGCCCTTTGGACTCGATATCCATCGCTAAAAAGCCGATCTCGCCCATGCAATCCATAACGCGAAAGTTGTCATTGAATTCAATGCAGTCAAATAGCACGGGATCATCATCGATAAGCACGATGTTGCCTAGATGAGTGTCACCATGACCGTCGTGTACAAAGCCCTCTTTGATTCTTGCATTAAATGCTTTCAGGTGATTTTGAAAGAGTGCATTCCAGTATTTTTCAAGCTGCTTCAGTTGCTCTGCGTGTTCTGGCGTGTGAGGCGAACGAAAGATCAAATCGAAGTCTTCGGCAACTGCATCTTTGAGTCGCTCGGGAGAGCCCAACTCGCCGGGTTTTGGATAGAGAGGCGATAACGATTGGTGGATCCTCGCAAGCATTCGAGCCGTTTGAATACACATGTTTGTTGTTAATTCACCTCGAGATGCAAGGTGATCGAGTTGTTGATTGTCGTCGAATTGAATCATTCGTATCGCGTAATCAATGAGCTTACCCTCAGTTTCTTGAAGCTCGCCATCAATATTGAGATTGGCTATCTGAAAGCCATCTGCCGTTTGAATAACGCCAACAACATCCAGGTAGATGTCTTTTGTGAATTGTCGATTGAGTTCTACTTCCCGTTTGCAAAAGAAATGCCTATCGCTAAGGCGTGAGAAATTGACAAAGCCGTAGTCAACAGGCTTTTTTATTTTGTAGGCAAAGTCACCGGTCAGTATCACCCAAGATATATGTGTTTCACGAAGTTTAAAATCAGACACTGGATGTGGGTAGCACGTGGCTTCAAGCAAGCACTCAATATCGTGTGTATCCATGATCTTATCAATGACTCTTGTGAGAGGTGATGTTTGGTTCGAGCTTACTGGTCTGTATAAAATCTGCAAGTCACCTTTGAGCGCTGCATTTCAAATACCGAAAAATATGCGTTATTCCTTGGGTCGTTACCGCAAGAAGTATTTGTTCTATGCATTTTCTGGTGTTCATTATTTGATCATCTAGTTTAAACGAGACACTTTTTAACGACATTGACGTCAATTCAGAGGTTGGTCATGACTCAAAATCGACTGGCTGTAACCGAGTTTAATAAAATCCTAGAAACCCCCTACGGCGATGTGTTTCGTCCAGCGCATCTGGCATCACGACCACACAATGCATTTCTATTTGCTCATGGTGTTAGTAACGACATATCAAATAAAACGATGATACTGAGTTCTGGTAAGCCCTTGATGGCGTTTCTAGCTCCTGATGGTTATTCGCTGTATGCGGCAAAAGGCCAAATTTCAGCTTACGAACAATCTGAGCGCTTTGATGTTTGTGAGCCAGGATCGCACTATTTGGATTACCGAATGCTGCCCGTTGACGATTTGAGCTTTGTCGATATGCAGGAACACACGTTTTCTGCATTGAGCGGAATGATCGGTTTCGACGTCGTTCTATTGCGTCAGCCATGTGATTTGAGTGAACTCATTGAATGCTCTGGTTTGGTCGATGGATATGAGCACCTTGATCTTCACTGCGGGCGTTGCCGCTTAGATGAGCCTGTGTCGCCGAAGTACTTTCTACCGTTGAATACGACAGCGTATTTGATTAAAAAGTCAGAGCCGGTTGGTTGGCAGAGCTTTTGATAGGCGAGTTAAATTCCCTTAGTTTCTATTCAAAGTGCGTGGCATTTTTTGTACTTCTTGCCGCTACCACACCAGCAAAGAGCGTTACGCTCAAACGCTATATCTTTTAGCGCTTCACCGTTTGAATAGATCCAGCGACCATCACGTCTGATGAATTGTGAGCGTTCATGCTGTTGGTCAGGGAGTTGTTGGTTTGTATTTTTTTGGTTGTTATATGATGTTGCAGGTGTTGAGAGCGCGCAAAACTCCACCATTGCGTTCTCGCTACCAGCATTAATGGCAGAAGTATCGATAATTACCAAACCAATCCATCGGTGTTGTTTCATATACTCGACAAGGCTCATTCGTTCTGAGCCTGGCGTATTGGACGTTTGCAAAAGGTAGTCTGCGCAGACATCTGGCATTCGGTGGCCAAGTGCATAAGCGCTGTATCGAGAGCGCATTAGAGCTTCGGCCGTTTTTGGTATCGAATCCTGACTGTGGTATTGGCCACAGCAGGCAGGGTAGCGCTGGCCACTGAGGCAGGGGCAGGGTATCCGGTCGATTGATTGAGTCATCGGTTGGCAGTTGGGGTTCGGTTGCGACAGTTTAGGGGGAGGTCAATGACGGCGACATCAGTGAGGTTGGTAGCGCTAGCCTGCATGCCCTGGGGTGCTTGATCATAACCGCAGGCCCATGAAATAGGCGATCGCGGACTATCCGGAACGTATAGTGGCCGAAGGCTAAGTACCTTGTCGCGAAGTACGGCGTTAGCTTTGTTTCCAAAATAAATATGAATGGCGCCTTTTTCTACCGTTGCACCGGTAAAATTATTGCCAATCAGTTTGTCGGAAGCTGGCATAGAAGCTTCTATGTTATCTTCAGGAAATCGGCCTTGTAGAACATAAAAAACCTCGATATTGCTCTTAAAACGATCGAACTTTTCTAATGTTTCGTTAACGTCTTCACGCGCGTGTTTGTGCGTTAAATCTGGCATCGCGAGTGTCATCAATATAGCGATAACGGCAAGCACAATCATTAGTTCCAGTAAGCTGAAACCTAAGTTCTTGTTGTCACTGATAATGCTCGTATCGTGCTTGGTTGGCATCCCGACGTCCCTGAAACGCTTATTTTGTTGCCATAATAATGGCACGTTTCGGAGCAGGCAAACCCTCGATCGTTAGATTTGAATCTTTCGGGTCAAGAAAGTGTGCCAGTGACTGAAATGTCATCCAATCTGTGGGGCGCTGCTCATCTTCAGATGTTTGTGTGATATCTATCGTTTTAATATTCTTGAACCCCATTCGCTGTAACCAGATTTCTAATGCGGGCGCACTGGGCAAAAACCATACGTTACGCATCTGTGCGTAGCGTCCTTGCGGCATTAATACGGTATTCTCGTCGCCATCAACTACGAGCGTTTCGAGTACCAGTTCGCCGCCGGGGCGAAGTGCGTTTTTGAGTTCTTCAAGATGATCCATGGGTGAGCGGCGGTGGTAAAGAACACCCATCGAAAAAACCGTGTCAAAACTCTCAAGCTTAACCGGTAAATCTTCACTTTTTAGCGGTAATACGTGGACTGGCTCATTAGCGAGGTAGTGTTTAAAAACATTAAATTGGAATACAAATTTGGGCATTGGATCGATGCCGACAACAAACTTTGCGCCTTCACCGCGCATGCGCCAACAATGGTAACCACTGCCGCAACCGACATCCAGTACGCTACGATGCGTCAGGTCGCTGATATGCTCTTTTACCCGATCCCATTTCCAATCTGAGCGCCATTCCGTATCGATGTTAATTCCAAAGAAGTTAAACGGGCCTTTGCGCCAAGGGTGAAGCCCCATCAGGTTATTTGTAATCGATTCTTTTTGCTGTGGGTCGAGAGAAATCGATGAGTTCAAGGTGACCTGATCTGCAGACAGATCGACGTTGTCGATCGGAAAATCCGGCAGGTTTGCAATAACGGATTGCCAATGGGGTAAGTCTCCATGCAATCGAGGGTCAACGCGGCCATCTAATGCGAGGCGCCACGCCTCGGTCTGATCAGACATGGATGTCTTTTGAAGGTCTCGGTAGAAAGAAGTGTAATCGAACATAGATTGCATCAGGCCAAGGGTCTGGGATTCGGTAATTGATTGAATTATTTGTAGGCGATCAAGGTGCAGAAATTGAAACACTGAAGCGCAACGATCACTTGACGGAAGCCGGCGTTGTAAAGCCTTTCTCGATGTACTTCAAGCGTTTCAGGGATAAGTACATTTTCAATTGCTGAGCGCTTTTGTGCGATTTCAAGATCGCTATAGCCTTGGTGTTTTTTAAATTGATGGTGCAGATCGGTTAAATGGTTCTGCTCAAATGTATCGGTAAACAGCAGCTTTTCTGACAAAAATAAAACACCGCCATCCACTAGGCTGTCCGCAATTTTTGCGAGTAATGGTAGCCGTTTTTCCTGATCAATAAACTGAAGTGTCAGGTTCAGGCAAACTAGGCTGGCAGGTGTTGGACTAGTGGCGAAATCGATATCGCAGATATCACCACAAATTACGTCAACCGGTGGATGTGACGCGTCTTGAGCAATAACCTCCTGACAATGTGCGGTCATGGCTGATGAGTTGTCGATAGCAACGATATCGGCGCCTGTCGCCTGTAAATTTTGCCGAATGGCAAGTGTCGAAGCCCCTAGGGAGCAGCCGAGGTCATAACACCGTGTATCATCTTTGACGTGTGTTTCAGCAACAACACCGAGCATATCAAGCATCATCGGGTAGCCTGGCACTGAGCGACGAATCATGTCACTGAAAACGCGCGCAACGTTCTCATCAAACTGAAAGGCATTAACGATTTGTCGGGTTTTTGCGTAAAGTTTATCAGGTTGGTTCACGTTGCAGAGGTACCGCGAGTGGCGTTGTTGAGTGTGGTGACGTGTGTCAGAAACCACCGATTATAGCGAATAAGCGCAGCTTGAGCACCTGTTGCGTCGTTCGTTGAACATGCCTCGGTCAGTGTTATGCGATAGTATGCTAATTACTGCAAGATTTTTGGCTAGATTTGCGGTACAATCGCCGCCTTTGAAATTCCTTCCTACGTCGTCCGTAGTCAAACCTCAGGTAAATCTCCTTCATGTCAAATGATACTGTGCTGCCAGCATTTGCAGCGTTGGGTCTTCGCGACCCTTTGTTAAAAGCCGTTCAGCAGGTGGGCTATGAAACGCCTTCAGCGATTCAACAAGCCTGTATTCCTTTGCTTATGGAAGGGCATGACATGGTGGGGCAGGCTCAAACAGGCACAGGTAAAACAGCCGCGTTTGCATTGCCTTTGCTAAATAATATCGAAACACCGGCTAAGAGCCCTCAGATGTTGGTGATGGCCCCAACTCGAGAATTAGCGATTCAGGTGGCAGAAGCTTGCCAAACCTACGCTAAGTTTATGCCTGGGTGTCAGGTGCTGCCTGTATACGGTGGTCAAAGTTATACCATTCAGCTCAAACAATTGAAGCGTGGCGCTAATATTATTGTTGGCACCCCTGGTCGTATTATGGATCACATCCGTAAGGGCACTTTGAAGCTCGACGCACTTCAATCAATGGTGCTCGATGAAGCAGATGAAATGCTGAGAATGGGCTTTATCGACGATGTAGAATGGGTACTTGAGCGAATTCCAGATACCACACAAATCGCCCTGTTTTCAGCGACTATGCCGAAGGAAATCCGTCGCGTTGCTCAAAACCACCTGAAAGAACCAAAACACGTTACGATTGAATCTAAAACGGCTACCGCATCGACCATCACACAGCGTTATATGATGGTTCAGCAGCATCAAAAAATTGATGCAATTACGCGGATTCTTGAATCCGAACCTTTTGATGCCGTGATTGCTTTTGTAAGAACCAAAAATGCCACAACCGAGTTGGCTGAAAAGCTAGCTGCTCGAGGTTATCGTGCAGAGGCGTTGAATGGCGACATTGCCCAGGCTCAGCGTGAGAAGATTGTTAAAAAGTTGCGTGCAGGTCAATTAGATATTCTTGTTGCAACAGATGTTGTTGCCCGTGGTTTAGATGTTGAGCGGGTCAGTCACGTTATTAACTATGACATTCCTTACGACAATGAAGCCTACGTTCACCGTATCGGGCGTACCGGGCGTGCAGGTCGCACCGGTGATGCCATCTTGTTTGTTACCAACCGTGAGCGTCGATTGTTGAAATCAATCGAGCAGTCGACAGGCCATACTATTCCGCGTATGCAATTGCCGGGTGCCGATGAAGTCAATGCGCAGCGCTCAGCGCGGTTCAAATCTCGTATTGCTGAGGTGATTTCGACCGAAAACCTCGATGAATTCGTGCAGCTTCTAGCTGAGTATCAAACTGATGAGGAAAAAGATCCGCTTCAAATTGCTGCAGCGCTAGCCTTTATGGTTAATGGCGGACGCTCGCTTCATGTGAGTGAGCTTCCTGATTTTGGCAAATCTGAGCGCCGCTCAGAGCGTGGCGAAAGAAGTGACCGGGGTGATAGGAATGATCGAAATAGAGATTCGCGTCGCTCTGAGCGACCAGATCGACCTCGGAAAAACCAGAATCAGCCGTCTACCGAACCGAAAAAGCTGAAAGAACATCCTGATATCGCCATGAAGCGCTATGCAATTGACGTTGGTTATGCACATGACGTTAAGCCTGGCAATATTGTTGGTGCGATTGCCAATGAAGCGGATATTGAGAGTGAGTACATTGGTCACATAGAAATTTATGATGACTACAGTACCGTTGATTTGCCCGATGGCATGCCGAAAGAAGTTTTCCAATCCCTTCAGAAGGCACGCGTTTGTCAGCGTAAGATGAACATTCAGCCGTTGTCAGCTGCAATGGCTAGCAATAGCGACCGGAAAGGACCCGAAAAATCGGACGAACAGGCCAGCGGCAAGAGTAAGCATCAGGCTGATAAGCACGATGGCTCTAAAGCACCGAAGAAACCAAAGCGCAGAAAAATTGACAAAGATCGCAGTTAATATGCGACGTTGACCGCGTTTTTGACGGCCCGGGCGGTGTATGTGCCGCCTGTGTGACGTTAAAATCGGGCGTGTTTACGTTTTTCTGTCATAGACTGTCGCCATAATCGGCGAATATTTCGCTGGCTTGGAATAGCGAGGGAGGCAGTAGGTGCATGGAATCCGTACTTGAAAGTCGCGTGTATGCGCTTTTTACCGATGCGCTGCAGTCTGCCAAGTGGGTAGATGCAGCCGAAATATTGGGCACTGTCAGAGCGCCTGATCGAGCAGATTTCTTTCTTAGCCTCTCCATCGAAGAACAAATTCAAATATTTCCCTTCTTACCTAGCGATTTGGCCGCGCGCACGTTCACGCGCATTGAGCCGGCGGCTATCGCAATTCTATTTGAGCAGTTAGGTGATGACATAGTCGTTCCTGTGCTAGATGCGATGGCAGGTGATGATCAGGCGGATTTCATCGAGGCTCTGTCGCCGGTTAAACAGGCACAATTGCTGCCGCATTTGAGACAGAAGGATTCTGTTGAAAAACTCTTGGCTTACCCGGTAGACTCTGCCGGAGCGTTAATGAACCCTGAGGTGCTTGTGGTCAGTCAGCGACTGACTGCGCACCAAACTTTAGAGCGTGTTAAGCAATTTGAATCGCCGGGTGAACAACTTCACAATGTCTTTATTATTGATCACTTGCATCGCTTGAGAGGTATTGTCAGTCTCTTCGATCTTGTAAAAGCTGCAAGTTCCCAGCCCATATTTGAAATAATGGACGCCGATGTCGTGTCTGTTGATGCCGACACCGATCAGGAAGAATGTGCACTGCTGTTTAATCGCTACGACCAAATGACTCTGCCGGTGGTGGATGATAATCGGCGAATTATCGGCGGCATTAGCTTTGATGATCTCGTTGGTGTGTTGGTGAAGGAAGCCGACGAAGATTTGGCCAGAATGGGGGCGGCAAGCCCAATCAATGCCAGTTACCTCAAGGTGAATGTGTTAACCATGGTGCGAAATCGAGCTTCGTGGCTGATCCTGTTGTTCGTGGCTGCCACCATGACAACCACAATCATTGCAGCGTTTGAATCGGAGCTTGAATCCGTCGCCGTGTTAGCTGTTTTTATCCCTTTGCTGATCGGGACGGGGGGGAATGCGGGAGCACAAACTACAACAACCATCATTCGTGCAATGGCAATGCATCAGATATCGTTGCGTGATTCCCGACGGGTATGGTTGAAGGAGATGTGCGTTGGTGGGCTTCTTGGTGTTGTTATGGCAGTGATGACATCTGTTCTTGCCTTGGTGATGTTTAGTAATTCTGAGCTGGCATTGACCGTCGGAATTACAGTGTTTTGCATTGTTTTGTCAGCAAACTTTGTGGGTTCGTTATTGCCGATGATCGCTCATAGAATGGGGTTGGACCCGACATTGGTATCTGGCCCTGCAATTACAACCATCGTGGATTCAGTCGGGTTGATCATCTATTTTTCTATTGCGCAGATTATTTTTGGTATTTGACGTCAATGGCAAATCTTTAGGCGGATGTCCATTTGCTGTAGATAGTGCTTCTCCTGAAGAAGATCTTCTTGTGTCAGCGGATGTTCCCGCAACCAAGGCTCAGGCAGTGTTAGTGTGATTTTATCGCCGGTTACGTTAAGTTGCAGGTTCTCAGGTACGCCATTATCTTCACGTCGACGATTGAATAAGCATGCCAGCCGCAACAGGGATACCATCAGCCAATCAGGTTCAAAACCGTAAGTTTGCGGCATAGATTTCAGCTTTTTTCGATGATTTTGCACCAGAAAACTGAGATATTTTTGTTCTTGTTTGGAAAACCCAGGCATTTCGGAATTCGCGAGCAAGTAGGCACTGTGTTTGTGATAACCCTGGTGAGAAATCATTAGTCCGAGCTCGTGAAGTCGGGCAGACCAATCTAGAAGCTGTCTTACTTGCACATAATTGTCCGGATATTCCGTTTTAACATCACTGAGGAAATTACTGGCTAGCGAGCTAACACGCTCAGCATGGCGTGTGTCGATGCTGAAACGCTTCGACATCGCCTTAACGGTTCTCTCACGCGTGTCTTGTCGATGTACTTTGCCAGCAAGATCCATAATGCTGCCTTCTCGGGCTGCATAGCTGGAGACATGCATGCGTTCGATGCCCAGCTCGAGAAATGCAGCGTGAAGAACCGCGAGACCTCCAGCGATGACGGGTTTACGTTCGTCTGATAACCCCGGAAGTTTGATGTCCGATGTGTCGTTGAATTCGAGTAAAGCGCGGCTCATCGCAACTAAGCCGGCGGGTGTGATTGTGTGGTCACCGGCTTCACCCATCGCGTACAGAACTTTTTCAATGGCCTTGATCGTACCGGATGTGCCAACAGCTTCATGCCAATTGGCAGAATTGAAGTCGTGAGCGATTTCCTGAATTTCAGCGCGTGCGGTGATTACTGCCTTTTGGTAGGCTTTTTTCNACAATTTTCCATCGGCAAAAAATCGGCGGCTATAGGTAACGCAGCCCATCTCTATACTTTCAAGATGTTCTGGCTGATCATTGCCGACGATAAATTCGGTAGATCCGCCGCCGATATCCATTACCATGCGTTTCTCGATACTCACGGATAGGTCTTGAGCAACGCCCATAAATATCAAACGCGCTTCTTCAATGCCGCTAATGATGTCGATGGGGGCACCGAGAATATACTCGGCTTGTTCGAGAAAATGGTCGGCGTTGGTCGCTTGGCGCAGCGTATTAGTGCCGATCACTTTGAAGTGTGTCGCGGGGGTAGGACGTAAGCGCTCAGCAAACCGGCGTAAACTCTCGATTGCTCTTTTTATNACCTTTTTAGAAAGTGAGCCATCGTTGAGTAATCCCTCGGCAAGGCGGACCATTTCCTTGTGACGGTCAATGACGACAAGTTTGTTTCCTTCAAACCGGGCGATCAGCAGGTGGAAGCTGTTAGAACCTAAATCCAAAGCTGCATAGATATCTTCAGTGTGGTTTGTTGTCATATTCTTTGATTACTATGTTGTGGGCGTGCCAATGACATGACTCGTTATGTCGCGCAGACCTAGTTTGATGCATGCTATACCTTGCTGGCACCGATTCAGAGGTCAATACCATTTTGACGGCCATCTGATCCTGCTTGCATGATTGAATTTCACCTCAGGTACATCGGCCTGCGATATTCGTTAGAGCAAGTTTGGCATCTAAGATTAGCGTTTGAAATGACCTGAGTCATGCCTTGCTTTGGCTTTTTGCATTATATTCAACATGAATTACAGGCGAGATAGAGTTGCTGTTGGTATGCTTGTTGCTTAATCGAGTTCGACTTTCGTGCTGAGGCTGATACGCGTGTAAGGCATAAACTGATGCGGTTGCGGCATGTGATGCAATGACGTTCACGATCTCCCGCACAGACAATTCTTCGCCAGTTAGTTGCTGGTGTTCAATAGCATCAAAATACGTTTCATAGTGTTCATAAGGTTTTGAAATGACAGAAAAACGTCGCTTCGTCGATAAGGAATTGAGCTGGTTATCGTTCAATCAACGTGTACTCCAGGAGGCTGCTAATCCGGAAGTACCTGAGTTGCAGCGTTTACGATATCTCGGTATTTACTCGAATAATCTGGATGAGTTCTTTCGGGTGCGCGTCGCAGATGTTAGTCGTATCGTCGAATTCGCCGATAAGGCTGAAACCAAAGAGCGTAACCGGAATTTGCTTGAAGAGATTCAAAGTTACTCGCTTGAGCTTCAAGAGCAGTTTGATGCAACCTATCTGGATGTTTTGAAGGCGTTGCACAAGCGCAAGATCTTTATCATCAGCGAAACTCAACTCGATAAAAAGCAGGCGCATTATCTGGATAACTTTGTTGATGAGGTACTGCTGCCGGAGCTCCACCCTGTATTTCTTGATGCTTCACGCCGGTTTCCGGGTGCTGAAGACGGCTCTCTCTACTTGGCGATTAAAATTACATCTGGTGGGCAAGTGCGCTATGCCTCGATCAAGGTGCCGACTGATCGAATTGATCGTTTTATAGAAATTCCAGCGCCAAAAGGATCCCGATCAAGGGTCTTTATCGTGCTTGAAAACATCATCCGTTTCCGTCTAGAAAAGATATTCCGGGCCGTGGTCAATATCGACAGTGCGGAAGCCTATGCTTTCAAGTTAACGTTGGATGCGGAGCTAGAGCTTGATGAAGGAATCAACCAAAGTCTGATTAACCGGATGGCGCAGTCGCTGCAAAAGCGCCGGCATGCTGATCCCGAACGGTTCGTTTATGACGAGCGTATGCCAGAAGATATGCTTAAGTTTCTTACCAAACATATCAAGTTGGATAAATACGATAGCTTGATGCCGGGCTCGCGGTACCACAACGCTAAAGACTTCATGGGATTTCCATCTGTCGGGCCTTCCTACCTTGAATATCGTTCGTTACCGACACTGCCAGTACCGGAATTAGCAGGCACAAAACACGAAGTCGACAATAATATTTTTGATAAAATCCGCCAGAATGACGTGCTTCTTTATTACCCTTATCACTCGTTCAGCACGGTCACTGGTCTATTGAAAACCGCTGCAATTGATCCTGCAGTTCGCTCTGTGCAGATCAATCTATATCGTGTTGCCAAAAATTCCAGAATTGTAGATGCGTTGTTGAATGCCAAACGTAATGGCAAAGAAGTCACTGCCGTTGTTGAGTTACAGGCGCGATTTGATGAGCAGGCGAATATCAATTGGGCGCGTCGCTTAACTGACGGTGGTGTGCACGTGATATTTGGCGTGCCGGGCTTGAAGGTGCATTCAAAGCTGATATCGATTGCACGTATGGAGGGCAATACACTTAAGTATTATTCTCACATTGGTACCGGTAATTTCAACGAGAAAACCTCTGAAATATATACCGATTTAAGTTTGCTTACGTATAACCAGGAAATCGGTCAAGATGTAGCTAATGTGTTTGATTTTTTGACATTTAACTATCGTCAGTATGACTATAAGCACTTGCTAGTGAGCCCGCATTCGAATCGTGCCGCGATTGAATCTCTTATACAGCAGGAAATTGATAATGCGAAGCAAGGGAAGCCTGCCGAAATAATATTGAAGTTCAATAATTTGGTCGATACCCGTATCGTAAACTTGTTATACGATGCCAGTGATGCTGGGGTTCGCGTCCGAGTTATTTGCCGAGGCATGTGTTCGTTGACTCCCGGTATTCAAGGTGTGTCTGAGAATATTGAGATTATCAGTATTGTTGATCGGTTTCTTGAGCATGCAAGAATCATGATCTGCCACAACGATGGAGATCCTAAGTACTTTATTTCGTCAGCGGATTTGATGACACGAAACCTTGATCACCGTGTTGAAGTTTCTGTCCCTGTTTACGATGAAAAGCTCAAAAAACGTATTCAGGCGATAGTAGATATCCAGTGGTGTGACAACGTCAAGGCGCGATTAATTGACGAGGGTCAAACCAATAAGCTACGGAAGCTGAAGATTAATGGAAAGGTTCGCTCTCAAGAGGTGATACATAAGTATCTGGAGACTGGTAAAGTCCCGATCGCTGTGCAGCGAACGACTTCTCGGTTGAAAAAGGAACTGAAGGCACAAGCTAAAGTGCGATTGGCTGATTTGAAGCGTCAGCAGAAAGAGGAGCGCGCGCTTGAAAAGCAAACTAAGCACGATACTAAGGGCTGAACCTGAAATGCTAGTGTCGTATATTTGACGTAATCGGCTCTCTTTTCATTGAATTGAAGTCTAGCTGTCAAAAAAATTGATAACGGCAAGTACTAATCACCGACTGAATGACATCGTTATTTAGTCGGTGTGGTCGGGCTGTCTTATTTAGTTCAAAAACGTGTAACACAAAATACATCTGCGAAAACAATAATTAAGCCGAATACAGGGGATTGTCTTTTTGGCTTATTTGCAATGCATCTGGCATAAAAATGTCACTATCCAGATGTGTGTTGTATCCGATGCATCTACGGATTACTGTTCAAATAAAGCGGTACTATCCGGCCAAAATTTTTGGCGCACGCCAGAATGTCTTTAAATTGTCTAAATCTGTGCTCAACGATTCTGAAGGTTGTAATGTGCCTTTGTTTTGCATTTGTAGGTCGCCTCGCAGCCTATCGTTACGCGCATACTAGTAGACGAAAGCAAGATGGTTTGCCGGAATGGCAAGCACCCCTGTCTGATTGATTCTATTTTGGCAGGCAGCGAGCATATGTTTCACAAAAAATTCAACACACTATCAACAGCCGCAGCGGTCGGTACGTTGGCCATTCTGGCTGGATGTAACGCTGATGATGTCGGTAGTAGCTCTCAAGAAGGTGCCAGCGCGGCGCGCTTTGTTTATACTACCGCACAATCGGCCGATGATGCGCATGTTATGGCGTATCGTGTTACCGACACTGGTTTGTTGGCTGAAGTCTCCAGCTATTCTGCCGGTGCTATCGGTGGGCAGTCAGTGTCGGGCGTCGAAACCGATGACATTCTTGCTGTTGTTGGAGACCACCTTGTTGTCTTAAACAGTGCCTCGCATTCAATTTCTGTATTTTCTATCAATGAAACATCGGGTGTGTTGACTCGTGTCGATCAAAATGAAATTGTCGACGGCGTGCAGAATATGCCTTCAGGTGGTTTAAATCCTGTCTCAGTCGAAACCTTTGATCGAGGTGGCAAAACGTGGGTGCTGGTAGCGAATCAAGGTGTATTGCAGGTTTGTGTGAATCAGGGGCAGGCGCAAAGCGTCGTTGGATGTGAAGATCAGAATGGTCAGTTGGTTGGTGAGCCAAAGTCTATCGTTCAAAATGAGAGAAATATTCGAATCTATCAGCTCGTTGAGGGAAGGCTCGTCGGTGGTAAAACGTTACAGCGTTTTGCGCCAGATATTGGGGCGTTAGCAGAGATTTCTGTTGGGCCCAGAGCAATGCAGTTAGCGGTAGTTACAACAGGGATCCCTAATGCTCAGCCTGATGTCTCTAGTGGCTATGTTTTGCCATCACACGGTATGACTTACTCGATTGTGAATCGAGCCGATGGCTTTTCGCTTGCTGATGCTGCAGGTTTAGGTTTTGGTCAGGTCGCGGGCACGCATCTGGTACGTTGGGGAGGCAATGGTAGTGTTCTGTTTTTTGCCAATGCGTCGTTAACCAGTAATACCTCCCATTTGGATTTAGTTGGTGTGCCTCTATTAGATTCAGAGTCCGCGCTGAGATATGTGGCGATGCCAGCAAAGGGCTATGTTAGTGCGATGGCGGTGTCGATGGGTGGAGATCGGGTATACGCTGCTGAGAATGCAACCGGTCGTGTGTATCAGTTTGCTTGGTCAGACAACGGATTCTCTCCGGTGAATGAGCCGCTTGTGGCTAGTGGTGATGTCGTTAAATCTATGGTGTTGTCAGGCGCCGATCAGACTATTTTCATGTTAACTAACGGGCAAAATTGGCAGTTAACATCTGTAGACGTTAGTGGAGATGATCTCTCAGTGACTGGCTCTGTTGCGTTACCGGCTTCTGCGGGTACTNGCTTTAGAGGGCTTGCGGTATATCCATCGCGTTAGCGTTTTTTGAACATCCTGACCGCAGTAGCAAATGGGCTGCTGTGGTCAGTGGTTTTTTTCCAAGCTTTTTAACTGCTGCACTCATTAACAATGAGTGGCAAAGACTCTTCCGTCCATAAGGGGTATTTCGGCATTATTCGTTGAAATATTTCGCTTTCGAGAAATTCCCCAAGCCAACGCTTTACGTGGCTAAATTCACTGTTTTCGAACCAAGTTGCGTCGACATTCGCGTATTGGCGGATAAACGGCAATATTGCCATGTCGGCAATTGTTGGGCTGTTGCCGAGTAGCCAGGGGGATGTGACCAGCGCTGAGTTCAGCTTGTTAATAAAGCCGAGTGACTCTTCACGATAAGTCTGTTGGTCTTTTTCGTGTCTGTCGAAATATTTGTAACGATCCAGTTTGGGTTTGAATTCGTTATCGCACTCATTGATCCACAGCATTGCCGTGTCTTTTTCAATTGAGTCGTCTTGCGGTAGCCAGTTGTCGGTATCGTTTTTTGTTAATGCCCAGAGCATGATATCAAGGCTCTCATCAACAACCCGTGTATTGTCGATGAGTACCGGAACTGTGCCCTTGGGAGATGCCAGAAGCATGGGCTCGGGTTTGTTACGTAATACGATTTCCCGTAGCTCAAACGGCTCACCCGAGGAGAATAGGGCGAGTCGTGCTCGCATGGCGTATGGGCAGCGGCGGAAACTGTATAGAATAGGTAGGTCTTGCATATGTCGAGTCGGCGAGGAAAAGCCGATATTATGCAAAAAATTCGGCTTAGTATCGAGCATGGTATGTTTCGACCTCAGTTATTCAAAGGTATGGGAGAATACCAATCCGCCCCATAATTGACTTCGGTCACCTCGGCTTGTTTTCAGCTCGGCGCTTTCGTATCGCAATGCATAGCTGAATTGAAAGTTATCGTCGAAAACGTGTGTGTAGCCAAGCCAGCTTTCGACAATGAAGTGTCTGATCTCATTGAAATCATAAGATACTTCACTGTCTCTGAACTGCCCTTGAAGGAAAGCATTGTAGGCCCTTGCCTTGATGCTGATGCCGGCCCATACAAAGCCCTCGGGTTCGGTACTTTTTGAAATGCTACCGTGTTTGTAACCGTAATCGACGGCCTCCGGCGCGAAAGACCACCATTGGGAGCGCAGTTGGCCTGCCCGTAGGGTGAGATCCCACGATGCTTCCGTCAGGTAGCCGATGGAACCCTGAAACCCTGATTTCAAATCAAAAACTCCCGATTCCGATATTAATAGCTTCTGCCAGCTTAGTTTGTAACGTACTGTCGGCTCTCCGCCGGCGGAAATTTGGTTGCGCCAGCCTTTAATTGCCTCTCCTGAGGCGACGGTGTGTATCGCATTTTGAATATCACCAACGATAGGGATGCCAAGTAGCCCGAAAGTCAGTGAGCTCGTCAGTGCATCGTTTTGTGAAGAGGGCAGGAGGGTATGCGAGGATGTGAGATACAACAAGCTTGCATAGGGTCTGTCATCAGTAATCGGTTGGCTCGTTTTGGTGTCTGATGGTGTGAAGCCGATAACGCCAAATTCCAAGGCGTAATCTATCACTTTTGTATTGAGTAAATGCAATGCAAAAGCGTTGTCGACGGCTGTTAGTGGGATGTCGAACGTGCCCCAAAGGGTATTTTTACTGGTACTTGATAAACTAAATGCAAAACCGAAGCTGTAGTCACGATCATGGTTATCTGGCGCGATCGAGTCGTTGTCGACAAACACCGACCAGCGAGTATCATCGACGGGCGTGAATTGTTCTGCCGCTATTGGTATTGATATGCCGGATGCGGCAGTTATGGTTGTTGCGGTGAGTAATCGTATATATCGCTTGGTGTTCATCGCTCGATTGTATGATTTTATTTTGAATAATCACAGATGGTGTTTGTGTTAGATGACCAGCCTAGCTGAATTTTAAGTGGGCTTTGGACGATTTTTAGCTGTGTCATTCACGCAGTGTGACGCAATGCAGATAGAACAAAGGCAACCAGAAGGTTGCCTTTGTCAGTATTCAGATAGGTAATTAAATAAATTAGCTTATGTGCTGACTTCGTCGATTTGAACCGCTGCGATTTTCCTGCCGTCTTCCGCATTCTTCTGGAATTCAGCGATCTGATCGAAGTTCAAATAGCGATAAACATCTTCCGACATGCTATCGAGATTCTTTGTGTATTCCAGATATTCGGCGGGGGTAGGCAGTTTGCCGATGATAGCACCCACAGCCGCGAGCTCTGCGGATGCCAGGTAAACGTTTGCACCATCGCCTAAGCGGTTGGGGAAGTTACGTGTTGAGGTCGATAGCACAGTGCTGTTTGGCGCAACACGCGCTTGGTTGCCCATGCACAAAGAGCAGCCAGGCATCTCTGTGCGCGCGCCTGCTCGGCCAAAAATATTGTAGTAGCCTTCTTCCATCAGCTGGTGCTCATCCATTTTCGTTGGCGGAGCCAGCCATAAGCGTGTTGAGAGACCGCCTTTATGCGCATCCAGAAGTTTACCGGCTGCACGGAAGTGACCGATGTTCGTCATACAAGAGCCAATGAAGACTTCATCCACGGTATTGCCGGCTACATCTGATAGCAGTTTTGCATCATCCGGATCATTCGGACAGCATACGATGGGCTCTTTGATGTCATTCAGGTCGATTTCGATAACCGCAGCGTACTCAGCATCCCCATCAGATTTCATCAACTCGGGGTTGGCCAGCCACTCTTCCATCTTGCGTGCGCGACGCTCAAGGGTACGAGCATCGCCGTAGCCATCGGCAATCATGGAGCGCAGCAGGGTTACGTTAGAGCGCATGTATTCCGACAGTTTGTCTTCGTCCAGCTCTATGGTGCAGCCTGCGGCAGATCGCTCAGCTGATGCATCAGACAGCTCAAATGCCTGTTCGATTGTCAGGCCTTTGAGGCCTTGAATCTCAAGAATACGGCCAGAAAAAATATTCTTCTTGCCTTTCTTTTCAACGGTCAGCAGACCGTCTTGAATCGCTTGATAAGGAATTGCATGGACGAGGTCGCGCAAGGTGACCCCGGGCTGCATGTCACCTTTAAATTTCACCAAGACTGACTCTGGCATATCCAGTGGCATCACGCCTGTTGCGGCAGCGAAAGCGACCAGCCCAGAGCCTGCCGGGAAAGAAATACCCATAGGGAAGCGAGTGTGCGAGTCGCCACCGGTTCCGACGGTGTCAGGCAGCAGCATACGGTTTAGCCAGGAGTGGATGATGCCGTCGCCTGCGCGCAGCGAAACGCCGCCGCGGTTGCGGATAAAATCAGGCAGCGTGTGCTGGGTATCGATGTCTACTGGCTTAGGGTAGGCGGCGGTATGGCAAAAAGATTGCATAACCAAGTCGGCCGAAAAGCCGAGGCACGCCAGGTCTTTGAGTTCATCACGTGTCATTGGCCCCGTGGTGTCCTGAGAGCCGACAGTGGTCATCTTTGGTTCGCAGTAGGTGCCGGGGCGGATGCCTTCAACACCGCATGCCTTACCCACCATTTTTTGTCCAAGAGAGAAACCTTTGCCTGTGTCTGCAGGTGTTTCAGGTTTGCGGAAGAGATCCGATACGAGTAAGCCCAATGATTCGCGTGCTTTTGCGGTCAAGCCGCGGCCAATGATCAGGTTGATTCGTCCGCCGGCTTGTACTTCGTCGATCAGAGCATCAGATTTTAAAGCGAACTCGGATAGTACTTCGCCCGATTCAGACAAAATTTTGCCATCATAAGGGCGAATTTCTATCACATCACCCATGCCCAGTTTTTCCACCGGAGCCTCGAATACCAATGCGCCGGAATCTTCCATGGTGTTGTAGAAAATAGGGGCAACTTTTCCGCCGATACAGATGCCGCCGCCTTTTTTGTTAGGCACGCCAGAGATATCATCACCGAAGAACCACAGTATAGAGTTGGTTGCAGACTTGCGTGATGAGCCGGTACCTACAACATCGCCGACAAAGGCGACTGGCAGACCTTTCGCTTTCACCGCCTGGACTTGTTTCATTGGGCCAGTTACGCCGTGTTCTTCCGGCTCTAAGCCTTCGCGGGTCATTTTGTACATGGCGCGCGCGTGCAGTGGGATATCAGGGCGGCTCCATGCGTCAGGTGCTGGAGACAAATCGTCGGTGTTGGTTTCGCCGGTCACTTTGAATACGACAACTTTTATGCTGTCAGCCAGTGGGTTGCGGTTGGTGAACCATTCACCGTCAGCCCAGCTTTGCACAACATCTTTTGCGTGTTCGTTGCCCGCTTTGGCTTTCTCTTCGACATCGTGGAAGGCGTCAAACATCAGTAAGGTGTGCTTCAGCTCTTCAGCAGCTTGTTCGGCTAGCTCTGTATCGTCCAACAGTGTAACGAGGGTTTCGATGTTATAACCGCCATGCATGTTGCCTAAAAGTTTTACAGCGTCGCTCTTGTTAATCAGTGGTGACGTTGTTTGCCCTTTAACAATGGCGGATAAAAAGCCGGCTTTGACGTAGGCGGCTTCATCAACACCCGGGGGAACGCGTTCGCTAATCAGTTCGATGAGAAGGTTTTCGTCACCCTTGGGGGGAGTTTTCAGCAATTCAACCAGATCGGAGACCTGTTGCGGGCTCAGTGGCTTGGGTGGGATATCTTGCGCTGCGCGTTCTTTAACATGTTCTAAGTAGGCTTCAAGCACGGTTGTTTCCTCAGATTTGAGCGTTATTTCCGCCGATGTAAACAGCCTGAATCAGAGGGCGGCTGACGGCGCGATTTGATCGCTGCCTGATGTGATGTATGAATCAATATAGCATCTGACTTCAAAGTGTTTGAAATGCTCAGTGGGCGCCGGAAAAGTGACCCTGATAAGGGCTGGAAAGAGGAGAGTAGATACAAAAAAAGCCCCGCAGGTTTGGCCTGCGAGGCTTTATATTCGACGCACTAAATCAGTGATTAGCCGACGATTTTAACTGGCTGTGCTTCAACGCTCAGGTCTTCAGACGGTGGTGCGAAGTCAGTCAGGTTGATGCCTTCAACAGCTTCTTTGTACTCTTCGATGGTTGGTGTGCGGCCCAGAATAGTGGACAGTACAACCAGAGGAGTAGAGCCTAACAGAGACTCACCTTTTTTCTCGTTGGTATCGGCTACAACACGGCCTTGGAACAAGCGGGTTGAGGTGGCCAGTACGGTGTCGCCGGGCTCTGCTTTTTCTTGGTTACCCATACACAGGTTACAACCAGGGCGTTCCAGGTACATGATGTTTTCGTATGAAGTACGAGCGGCGCCTTTCGGGTCGTCGTCGTTAAATTCGAAACCAGCATGCTTCTCGAGCAGTGCCCAGTCGCCTTCGGCTTTCAGCTCGTCAACGATGTTGTAGGTTGGTGGTGCAACAACCAAAGGAGCATTAAAGGTGATCGGGCCTTTCTTCTCCAGGTTACGCAGCATCTGAGCGATGATCTGCATGTCACCTTTGTGAACCATGCAAGAACCAACGAAACCTAGGTCAACCTTCTTGTTGCCACCGTAGTAGGAAACAGGACGAATAGTATCGTGGGTGTAACGCTTGGATGCATCGTCATTGTTAACGTCTGGATCGGCGATCATTGGTTCATCGATTTGATCAAGGTCAACCACAACTTCAGCGTAGTATTTAGCGCTGCTGTCTGGCGCAAGGGCTGGGTTCTCACCCGACTGGATTTCACCGATACGCTTGTCGGCCAAATTGATCAGGCCTTGCAGCATGTTATCGCGGTTTTCCATACCCTTGTCGATCATGATTTGGATACGAGACTTAGCAAGCTCTAGAGACTTAACCATTGTCTCATCATCAGAGATACAGATAGACGCTTTCGCCTTCATTTCTGCTGTCCAGTCGGTGAAGGTGAAGGCTTGGTCTGCCATCAACGTACCGATTTGTACTTCGATGATGCGGCCCTGGAAGACGTTCTCTCCGCCAAACTGCTTCAGCATTTGCGCCTGGGTGGCGTGTACGACGTCACGGAAATCCATGTGTGACTTCATCTTGCCTTTGAAAGTCACTTTCACGGATTCAGGAATTGGCATCGCTGATTCACCTGTTGCCAGCGCGATCGCAACGGTACCGGAGTCGGCTCCAAAAGCAACGCCTTTAGACATGCGGGTGTGAGAGTCGCCGCCAATGATGATTGCACGGTCGTCGACAGTGATGTCATTCAGAACCTTGTGAATAACGTCGGTCATGGCGTGGTAAACGCCTTTAGGATCACGTGCAGTGATCAGACCGAAGTTGTTCATGAAAGACATTAACTTAGGAATATTAGCTTTTGCCTTGCTATCCCAAACCGATGCGGTGTGGCAACCTGACTGGTAAGCACCATCAACGCTTGGCGAAATAACAGAAGCCGCCATGGCTTCTAATTCCTGGGCGGTCATAGGGCCGGTGGTGTCTTGAGAGCCGACAATGTTTACTTTAACGCGAACGTTGGAGCCAGCATGCAGCGGTGTTTTGGACGTAACGCCAACTGCATTGCGGTTGAAAATCTTCTCAACCGCTGTTAGGCCTTGGCCTTCGTGAGAGATTTCTTTTGACAGTGCGTAGACCTGAGAGGCTTCGATGCCGAGTGCTTCAGCGGCGAAAGTTTGCAATTTCTTACCAAATGTAACTGCATAAGAACCGCCGGCTTTCATGAATTCCATCTTTTGTGGCGTGAAAGCGCTAGATACATCAACAAGCTCTTTGTCACCGTTGTACAGCTTCTTAGCTTTAGTATCGATAGTCAGAATCGTACCCGTGGCTACTGAGTAGGCTTCTTCCAGTACAGGGTCGCCATTTTCGTCAGTTACGGTGTTGCCGTCAGCGTCAACTTTCTTAACCCAGTTTTTTAGATCAAGACCGATACCGCCGGTTACATCAACAGTCGTCAAGAAGATCGGAGCGATGCCATTGGTACCGGCAACAACAGGAGCGATGTTAATGAACGGGACATATGGGCTTGCTTGCTTGCCGGCCCACAGGGCAACGTTGTTCACACCTGACATACGAGAAGAACCCACACCCATGGTGCCTTTCTCTGCTATCAGCATCACCTTCGCATTGGGATGCTCTTTTTGCATCGCAACGATTTCTTGCTGTGCTTCAGGGGTGATCATGCACTGGCCGTGCAGTTCGCGATCGGCACGTGAATGTGCTTGGTTACCTGGCGACAATAAATCAGTAGAGATATCACCTTCACCGGCAATATAAGTAATAACTTCGATTTTTTCTTCAACTTCTGGCAACTTGGTAAAGAACTCAGCCTTTGCGTAGCTTTCCAGAATCTCTTTGGCAATCGCATTGCCTTCGTTGTTTGCGGCGACCAAACGCGCGGTATCGGCTTCATAAAGGAAAACTTGCGTCTTCAAAACTTCTGCAGCTGGCTTAGAGACAGCTTCGTCAGAAGAGAGCGCCAGACCCAGCAGTACATCAATTGATGGGCCGCCTTTCATGTGAGACAGTAGTTCGAAAGCGAACTCTGGCGTGATCTCGGCAACGATTGCATCGCCCAGAATGATCTCTTTCAAGAATTTCGCTTTTACGCTGGCAGCAGGGGTAGTGCCGGGGAGAGTGTTATAGATGAAGAACTTCAGTGAGTCTTCACGGTTTTCATTGCCAGTGTCTTTTATCTGGTCAATGATCTCCGACAGCAATTCGGCACTGTCAATTGGCTTTGGATTCAGTCCCAGGTCCTTTTTACGGGTTGCGATTTCATCCAAGTATTCTGAATATAAGCTCATTCAAACCTCTCACGGCAAGCAATTGTTATGGGTTACTCATCCGTCGCCACCATCGCTGACGGCTCCCCAGGATCACTGGTGGATGAGACTATCGGTGGCACACACCGATCGACTCTAAACGCGATAAAACTAACGCTTTAAAGGGCGCACATTCTACACTAATTGACTCTTATGGTTAAGTTTTCTCGACATCTAAGAACTCTAGCTGCCAGCAATATGTGGGTTATTCAGCTCAGTCGAGGTTGAGTTACAATGCATCATGTTCTGTGGACAGCAGCGTGAACGAAAATTGAGCTGGGGAAAGCGCGAATCCAGACAAACGGTTTGCTTCGATCTTGCTGATGCATGCGATAGAGCTGCTACATTTTTTCTATTCTGCTTTAACCGCCTAAACGGCTTGTCTAGCGATCGGCGTTTAAGCGAAAATGGCGGTTCTAATAATTTTATTTTTTGAGTTCAATGAATCGGAGTCGAGCAGCGCGCATGGAATTGAAAACAGTCAAAACCCCTTGTGTCGGGATTTGTTCTACCGGTATCGGCGATGAAGTTTGCAGGGGGTGTAAGCGTTTTTCTCATGAGGTCATCCATTGGAATGGCTATGACTATGAGCAGAAGGCGCTGATTGAAAGCCGTTTGGTGGGGCTGCTAACGCAAATTATTCGCAATAAATTCGAGATTGTTGATGAGGGCTTGATGCGCTGGCAAATCGACCAGCAACCGATAGAGGTGCCGATGCATCGTGATTTGTATTGTCAGGCCTATACCTTAATAAAAGCCGGTGCGAGTCAAATTTCAGACCCCGCTGAATTCGGGTTTAGGGTGCTGCCCGCGAGTATCCATAAAGATTTGAAAACGCTGTGTTTTGATATTGATACCGAATATTACGCACTGTCCGTTGCTCACTATCAGCGTTGTTTTGTGGATTTTGGTAGTCGATCGGCTTGATCATTCCCCAATAAATTCCAATTGAGATACAATACGCGGCTTGTTTAGAGTAAAGGTTTTGATGTGCAGGCCGTAGACCCCAAAGATTTAGCCGAGTTATTGGCATTTCTCCCGTGTGAAACACCCGATTCCTGGCTTGATGAGGCTGTACGTCGTCAGGATATGTTGCTGATTAATCACTGTTATCTGGAGAAGTGTGCTGCTCGTTCAGCCATCAACATGATGTTTCGCTATCCGGATAAGCCCGATGTGCTTGCAAAAATGTCGCGTCTAGCTCGTGAAGAGCTGGTGCATTTTGAGCAAGTTTCCAAGATTCTGAAAAAGCGTGGGTTAACCTATCGCCCGCATCGGCCATCGCGTTATGTCGGTCAATTGCAGGTATTGGTGCGTAATAAAGATCCTGAGCGCTTTGTCGACCAATTGATTGTGGGTGCCTTTATCGAAGCACGTTCGTGTGAGCGTTTTTATCGGCTGGTACCGCATTTGGATGACGAATTGGCAAAGTTTTACACGTCATTATTGAAGTCAGAAGCACGCCATTATAAAGATTATCTGACGTTGGCTGAAAAGTACGCCGCAGAGCCAATTGCTGAGCGTATCGCGGTTTTCCGCGAGGCAGAAGAGAACGCCATTTTATCCGAGGATGGTTTGTTTCGATTCCATAGCGGTGTTCCGGCGGCGAGCGGTGTGCGTGTATAGCTGAGTCAACAGTTGAAGGCTCTTGATAGTACAACCATTTTTTAAAAGCATTTAATAAAAAATACAGACGTTAATGCCCAGTGTATCTGGGTGCGAGATCACGAGGAATAGTCATGAGTTTTAAAGGTACAGAGCGTTACGTTGCGACAGATGATCTGCAGATGGCAGTTAATGCAGCGGTGACTTTGCAAAAACCGTTATTGATCAAAGGTGAGCCTGGTACCGGTAAAACTTTGTTGGCCGAAGAGTTGTCTGCAAGCCTGGGCAAGAAGCTGATTCAGTGGCACATCAAGTCAACAACAAAGGCGCAGCAAGGGTTGTATGAGTATGATGCCGTTTCGCGTTTGCGTGATTCGCAGTTGGGCGATGAAAAAGTACATGATATCGGTAATTACATCAAAAAGGGCAAGCTCTGGGAAGCTTTTGCGGCTGACGAGCAAGTCATTCTTCTGATCGATGAAATCGATAAGGCCGACATTGAATTCCCTAACGATTTGTTGGTTGAGATCGATAAGATGGAGTTCTTCGTTTATGAAACCGGCGAAGTCGTTAAAGCCAAGCACCGTCCGATCATTATCATCACCAGTAATAATGAAAAAGAACTACCTGATGCCTTTTTGCGTCGTTGTTTCTTCCATTACATCAAGTTCCCTGATCGTGAAACCATGCAACAAATCATCGATGTACATTATCCGGACATCAAGCAAGATCTGGTATCCGAAGCATTGAACGTATTTTTTGATATTCGTGACGTTCCGGGTCTTAAGAAAAAACCGTCGACATCTGAGCTGATTGATTGGTTGAAGCTGTTAATGGCTGATGACATTCCTGATGAAATTCTCAAAGATCGTGACCCTGCAAAAGCGATTCCACCGTTGTACGGCGCATTAATGAAAAACGAACAAGATGTGCACTTGCTTGAGCGCTTGGCATTTATGCATCGTCGTTCTCAGCGCTGATCTCGGTAACGCCGTATGTTGATCAGTTTCTTTTTTGGCCTTAAGAAGGCTGGCGTGCCGGTAACGATCCGTGAATTATTGGATTTGATTGCTGCGCTTAAGGCACATTTGGCGTTTGCCAGTGTGGAAGATTTCTATGTGATCAGTCGTGCTGTGCTGGTTAAGGATGAGAAGTACTACGATAAATTTGATCGCGCCTTCGGTGCCTATTTTAAAGACCTTGAAGGCTTTGACGACATTCTCGAAACGCTGATTCCCGAAGATTGGCTGCGTAAGGAATTCGAGAAATCGTTGACGGAAGAAGAAAAAGCCAAGCTCGAGTCGCTCGGTAGCCTTGAGAAGTTGATTGAAGAATTCAAAAAGCGTCTCGAAGAGCAGCACGAAAAACATGAAGGTGGTAATAAGTGGATTGGAACCGGTGGAACATCGCCTTTCGGTCAGCAAGGTTACAACCCTGAAGGCATTCGTGTTGGGCCAAACGGCGGCAATCAAAAAGCCGTAAAGGTTTGGGATAAACGCGAGTTTAGAGATCTTGATGACTCGGTAGAAGTCGCTTCACGAAACATCTCTGTTGCGTTACGTCGTTTGCGCAAGTTTGCGCGTACCGGTGCAGATGAAGAGTTGGATCTGGATGACACGATCTCGGCGACGGCGAAAAATGCCGGGTTGCTCGATATCAAGATGCGTTCAGAGCGCCATAACGCCGTTAAAGTGCTGATATTCTTTGATGTTGGTGGTTCGATGGATCCGTTCATTCGCTTGTGCGAAGAGTTATTTGCTGCNGCACGCACGGAATTCAAGCACCTCGAGTACTTCTACTTCCATAACTTCATCTATGAAACGGTTTGGAAGAACGGCTATCGTCGCAGTAGTGAGAGTACTGATATCAATGACATCATTCACAAGTACCCACGAGACTATAAAGTGATTTTTGTGGGTGATGCATCGATGTCGCCGTATGAGATCCTGCAGCCGGGCGGCAGTGTTGAGCATTGGAATGAGCGACCGGGCCGTGATTGGTTTGAAAAGCTAGAGAAAAACTTCGATAAAATTGCCTGGTTGAATCCGGTGCCGGACGATCAATGGCACTGGACGCAGTCGATCGAAATCGTTCAGCAATTGGTGGAAGATAAGATGTATCCGCTAACTATCGAAGGTTTGGAATCTGCGATGGCCTATTTGAGTAAATAGCCCATCCATTGGTGCACCTTGATCGATACAAAGCCTGCCCTCCGCAATATGCGACGGCGGGCTTTTTTTTGTTCAAAGAAAGAGGGTGGTGCTGATTAGCGGCGTAGAGCAGGGTGGTAGGCAATTAATGCCGATGTGATTGCCACATTTAGTGATTCTACAGCGTTGTTCATTGGAATCTTTACCTGCATGTCGCAGGCATTCGCAACGACGCGGCTGACGCCTTCGGATTCATTACCAAGAATAAATATGCTGGGTTTGTCGAGAGGGCAGTCGTAGAAATCAATGTCGGTATCTAGCGATAGATTGATTAGCTGGTAATCGTCTTTGAGTATGTCTACGGCTTGTTTCGAGGTTTCACATCGATAAATAGGCGCCTTGAATAATGCGCCGACACTGGCTTTTATCGCAAGAGGGCCGAGTTCTGCGCACCCCTTTTTGGGGATAATCAAACCGTCTACAAATCCTGCTGCAACACTGCGGATAATCATGCCGACATTCTGAGGGTTAGTGACGTTGTCGAGCATGATCAAATGTTTGGCCTTGCGGCTCTGTAAATCATCAAGCGTAAAGAAATTGTCCATACTGATATCGAGCGCGATGCCCTGATCTTGCTTGGCGTTTTTAGAGATGAAAGACAACGCGCGTTTGTCGTGCCAAGCAATTGGGGTGCCCTTGTCATTGGCGAGCTGCTCGCAGTGCTTGAGAATCGTTGCAGGCTTATTGCTATCGGCCAAATGCAGCTTGTAAGCATTGATATCATTAGACATCAGGGCTTCTTCAACGGCCTTGCGGCCATAGATTGTTAGCATGTTGGCAAAGTGAGCTTTCTTTTCTTCGTATGACATGGAGTTTTGCGTATGAATGGTTTTAGGTGCTGATAATACCGCGTAAGGCGCTGAATCTGCTACCACTTCCGGTGTGTGATCAGGTAAAATTCCGTTCCTCAATGGTTCCTCAATGGTTCCTCAATGGTTCCTCAATGGTTCCTCAATGGTTCCTCGATAGAGGTTGGTGAAGCGATCTGTGACCGAAGAATGTCCGTTAGACCCCCAAAATTGTTTTATTGCTGAATTGCTATTCGCGGGCATGCACGATGATCGCATCGTCGCTGTTGACGGTAACAGTCAGGTGTCGGCGCGTGAATTTTGTGATGGCGTTAATCGGTGGCACCAACAATTTTCCGAAGCGGGATTAAACGTTGGAGATACGATCGCGCTAGTGCTGACAAATCGCATTGAATTTCTTGAAATACTGATTGCAGGGTTAATGAGTGGTATTTCGGTAGCGCCGATTAATTGGCACTTACAAGGCGAGGAAGTTCGCAGCTTGTTGTCGCTATGCGATGCATCGGCGGTTTATACCGAATCTCGATTTTTGCATTCGCTCGAAAAGGCAGGCGACTGCTGCGTCACTGATGTCGATTCTTTAGCGGTGAGCGAGCATGCCTCGACGCTCGCCGAGGTGGATTCGATGTCGGCAGCGGGGCGCGTTATTCTGTTTACTGGTGGAACGAGCGGCTTGCCAAAGGGCGTGGTACGTCAATCACCGGACTCATTAGCCGCGTTGTTTGGTCATTATCGCGATTTGGGCCGCGCGATTGGATTAACCGGCGAGGGGCCTCATTTGATTGCCGGACCTCTTTATCATGCAGCACCACTATTTTATGCACTTTACGATTTTGTAAATGGTGCGCCACTGATCGTTATGCCTCAATGGAGAGCAGAAGACGCGCTGCGGCTAATTGCACAATGGCAGATTAGGGCAACGCATTTTGTACCGACACAGATGGTGCGTCTACTGAGGTTGGATGGAGCGATAAAATCGCGTTATCAATGTGATTCGCTTGAACTCGTGTTGCATGGTGCTGCTGCCACAGCGCCTGAGATAAAGCGCAGTATGATTGACTGGATGGGGCCTGTGTTTGAAGAATACTGGGGCGGCAGTGAGAGTGGGGTGGTCACGCGTATTAGCGCTATTGAATGGTCGCAGCACCCGACTTCCGTTGGTAAGCCAGTGCGCCACTATCAGGTGCGTATTGTTGATGAGCGCACTGGAGAGCCGCTGACGGCGGGTGAATTGGGTGTGATTCAGATTCGCCACGCATCCGGCGAGGTGCCTTTTGTTTACCTAGGGGGCGCTGAATCGATGAGCCTATCGGCTGAATCTGGGTGGTTCGATTTAGGTGACTTGGGTAGTGTTGACGTCAATGGTTATCTGGCAATTTGTGACCGCCAGAAAAACAAAATAATTTGTGCAGGTGTGAATATTTATCCGGCGGAAATCGAGCGGCAATTACTGGCTTTGGCGGAGGTTCAGGATGTTGTGGCTTTCGGGTTGCCTGATCCCGAATGGGGTGAGGTGCCTGTTGCAATGGTTCGGTTATGCATACCTACAAATGAGGCTAATTTGGTGGCCATTAATGCTCAAATTGTTAAGCAGTTTGATAACGTTAATCGATTTATTCGACCTCGGCAGGTTTTTTATGTTACTGATATGCCGAGGATGCCAAATGGAAAAATACGTTCTGCTGACTTACTCGCTATTGTGCGCCAGCAAGAATACTTTGCGAAAATAAATATTATATAAATCGTTTGCTATCCAGGGGTGGGTTACATGTTTTCAGTCAAATCAGCAGTTACACAAAAACAGTATCGAACAATTGGGCGTAATTTTGTTTGTGCGTTGCTAGCGATTGTGTCGGTTCAAAGTGTTAATGCCAGTGAAATTCCCGATTTCGCCGCGATTAAAGATGTTCGTGAGAAAAAGGCAGCGTTCTTTGATTATTTTTATCCGCTGGTACTAGAGCAAAATCGACAAGTCTTAAAAGAGCGTACCGCGATAAAAAGTGCAGATACCAGTGCTGCAGAGCTTGATCGTTTGTGTGATAAATATCTGCGTGACTGTGTTAAGTACGATGCGTCTCGCCAAAAAGAACTGCTTGATCGTGTTGATTTCATCCCGCCATCTTTAGCGCTGGCGCAGTCGGCTAACGAATCTGCATGGGGAACATCACGCTTTGCATTGCAGGCATCCAACTATTTTGGTCAATGGTGCTTTACGAAAGGGTGTGGAATGGTGCCGTTGCGACGCGCGCCAGGTGCAGTGCATGAAGTGCGTACGTTTTCATCGCCAGAAGCATCAGTTCGCAGCTATATCATGAACCTGAATACAGGCGGTGCATTTGAACATTTGCGCAAAGTTCGTGCGCAGTATCGATTGGAAACGATCAACTTTACCGGATATGACCTCGCCATCGGGTTGAATAAATATTCAGAGCGCGGTGATGAGTATGTGCGTGAGATACGTCAGATGATCGATTACAACAAGCTGGTTAGACGCTACGACGACAAGTTTTGGAAAGCGCTGGATAACAATAAAAAATCGAATTAACAGATTCGGAGCCGCTCACAGCAGCTCGAATACCCGCTGTATGGTCTCAAACATCCGAGTGCCACTGCACATTCATTGAATGGCTTTACAGCAAAATAAGAAAGGCGAATGCCTAATAAAAACCCAAGGGGATTTGGATGAAAAAACTCGCAAGATCAATTGCTGTTGCCAGTATGGTGACATCACCGCTGGCATATTCTGCCGGCTTTCAGTTAAACGAACACAGTATTTCAGGCTTAGGCCGTGCTTATGCCGGTGAGGCAGCTGCTGCCGATAACGCTGCCGTTTTGGCACGCAACCCAGCTGCAATGGCAGTATTTAAAAAACAACAGGTATCGATTACCGGGCATTATATTGTGCCAGATATTAATGTTGAGGGTACGAATACAGTCATTAATCCGCTAGTTCCTGCGAATGGCACCGAATTTGATGCTAGTGCCGATGACGTCGCTCCTAATGCGTTTGTGCCTGGGCTGTACTATGTGCTGCCTATCAATGATGAATGGCATTTTGGTGTTGCAGCGAATAGCTATTTTGGTTTGTCTAGCGATTACCCGGATAGCTATGGTGGTGGCGAATTTGCAGGCCATACGTCGGTTGAGACTATTTATATTTCGCCTTCAGTTTCATACACTTTTAACAATGTATTTTCATTGGGTTTGAGTGTTAGTTACATCTATGGTAAAGGCGAAATTGAAAATAAAGCGTCTCAGGCGTTTAATGCAGCTAACCCAGGTGCACCTGTCGGCACGACTCTATTGGACGTTAGCGGCAGTGGATCTGGTTTTGGATGGTCTGTGGGTGGTTTATGGCAGATTGATGAGTCAAGCCGTTTGGGTTTGAGCTATCGGGGAGCGACGGACCTGACTGTAGATGCAGATGTTGATGCTGTTGCCCGTAACGTTAAAAATGGTAAGGGTGAAATTACTTTTAATCTGCCAGGCATTGCTGAGATTGGCTATTTCAATCAGATTAATGATAACTGGTCGGTAGCTGCAGGTGTTCAGTGGATTCAGTGGAGCCGTTTTGAAGATCTCACCGTCGATATCGAAACGGGCAGCGTGGGTGAGTACACCTTTAAGGAGGAAAACTGGAAAGATACATGGCGTTATTCGGCAGGTGCTGACTACAGCTTCAATGAGATGGTGACTATTCGCGCAGGCTACGCCTACGATGAATCGCCAGTTCGCCCAGATTACCGTACGCTGACAATTCCAGATGCAGCGCGCAACTGGGTCTCAGTTGGTATGACTTTGGATTTCCAGGAGACTGGGTCTCTTGATCTTGGTTTCTCCTATCTATTCGGCGCTAGTAAGCCACGTATCACTGAAGAAACATCAACTGTTCACCCGCAGGCAGGTGAGATCGGTCTGACTGAGTTTAATGGTCAGTTGACCTCCGTCTCAGCATTCATCTTTGGCGCCGGTTACAACATCAAGTTCTAATCAGTTCCCATAGACGAAAAAAAGCCCCTCATAGGAGGGGCTTTTTTAGTTGTGCAATGCAGGTATCTGAAAGTATTAGCCAGCTCGTGTTCGGAGCGTATCTTTAACACTTTCAGCCAGCTCAAGAATACACTTCTCAGTCGCATCCCAGTCGATGCAGGCATCGGTAACCGATACGCCGTATTCCAAGCCTTCTTTGCCGTTTGACATCTTCTGGTTGCCCCAGCCGATGTTGCTTTCGATCATCAGGCTAGTGATAGACTTGTTGCCAGACGCAATTTGCGAGGCAATATCTTCAACAACTAGCGGTTGGCGAGCAGGGTCTTTGGAAGAGTTCGCGTGGCTGCAATCAACCATGATGTTTGAACTCAAGCCAGCTTTTTCCAGTGCTTCTTCTGCCAGTTTGATGTTTACAGAATCGTAGTTAGGGCCGTTGCTACCGCCGCGCAGTACCAAGTGGCCATACTGATTACCTGTGGTGCGAATCACAGCAACTTGGCCTTCGCCATTGATGCCGAGAAAACTGTGTGGGCTGGAGACTGACTGCAGTGCGTTAATTGCAACAGTCAGGCCGCCATCTGTGCCATTTTTGAAACCAACCGGTGAAGATAGGCCGCTGGCCATCTCGCGGTGAGTTTGAGATTCAGTGGTACGTGCGCCGATAGCAGACCAAGTGATCAAGTCTTGCATATACTGCGGTGAAATCGGATCAAGGGCTTCTGTTGATGTCGGTAGGCCAAGGCTTGCGATATCAAGCAACAGTTTGCGGCCAATATGCAGCCCTTCTTCGACGTCAAAGGTGTCATCCAGGTGTGGATCGTTGATAAGGCCTTTCCAGCCGACAGTGGTACGCGGCTTTTCGAAATAGACGCGCATAACGATATAGATAGTATCGCTGACTTTGTCGGCCAGTGTTTTCAGGCGTCGGGCATAATCCATTGCAGCTTCTGGGTCGTGAATCGAGCAGGGGCCGATGACCACAAACATGCGGTGGTCTTTTTTATCCAGAATGTTTTTGATAACAGTGCGGCTTTCAGCGATAACTTGCTGAACCTGTTCACTGGCAGGAAGTACCTGCTTTAGCTGCGCCGGAGTAATAAGGATCTCCTGTGATTCTACATTCACGTTGTCAACAAGATTTTGACTCATAGTAATTCCGAAAGTATCGTCATGTCTTTGTGGTAGACCTGAAATAGTCCTTGCGTGTTTGCCGCTTTCTGGTCTTCAATCAGATGCTGTGCGGCTTTCACAATAAAGCCTGCAATCATACATGATTGATTCTGTTATGTAAGTAATCTGGAGCTTGCGAATGAACAAGATTTACGGTGTCCCGTTATCGCCATATGTGCGTAAAGTGTTGTTCACACTTGAGCACAAAAATATCAATTACACGTTGCAGCCGGTTCTGCCGTTTCGTTGTAATGAAGACTACTCACGTCTACATCCTCTTAAGAAAGTTCCTTGCTTTGAGGATGAGTACATCACCTTACCGGATTCCTCGATAATTTGTGGCTATCTAGATCATAAATACCCGCAATCGTCTGTGTATCCGAGCGATTTTCGCGAAGCCGCAAAGGCGCGTTGGCTTGAGGAATATGCCGATACGGCGGTCGCAGAGGTGATGCTTGCCTATCAGTTTGAGCGAATTGTTAAGCCTACACTGCGTAAGGTAACGGATGAGGATAAAGTCACGCACGCACGCGTGCACCAAGCACCTGCGGTGTGTCGTTATCTCGAAGATCAGCTGCGCGCGAGTGGTTATTTGTTTGCTGACGGTTTGTTGCTTTGCGATATTGCAGTAGCGGGTATGTTTCTAACGGGTCGCTATGGTGGGTTTGTTGTTTGTGCGCATACTTACCCCAAGCTCGAGGCATACCTTGATAGGGTATGGCGGAGCGAAGCAATGCAGTTGCGAATCGCCCAGGAGAAGCCGATTCTCGAGAATATTTACAAGCATTTTTCTACGACGCGCGAATGGGCCTGTGATATGACCACTTAGCATATTAAATGTCTGTAAGTAGAAGAATTTTTGGTGTAAATCCGATATGGTTGGCTGTCAAAAATAATCATAATTGACGGCTGGCTATGTGGGATAAAGAAGTCGACTTCCTCGTTGTAGGAAGCGGAGCAGGGGCGATGACGGGGGCAGTTACGGCACATGAAAGTGGGCTGGATACGCTAGTTATCGAAAAGGCCGATTGCTATGGCGGTACTACCGCGCTTTCTGGTGGTGTTATTTGGGTGCCGAATAATCATCGCATGTCATCTGCCGCAATCAATGATAGTGATGAAGAGGCATTTACCTACCTCGACGCTGTTGTTTCTGAGGATGTGCCGCGCGATAAGTTGCGTGCATATATTAATCAGGGGCCGCAGATGCTCGAGTTTCTCGAAAAGCACAGCCTAGTGCAGTATGACCCCGCGCCAGAATACCCCGATTACTATTCTGAAAAAGCCGGCGGCAAACTCGGCGCACGTTCTCTTGNCCCCAAACCTTATACGCAGCGTCAACTAGGGTCGGTGTTATCGGCCCAGATGCGAATGCCTGATTACGATTATCACAAAAACTTCTCGATGACAGCCGACGAGGCGCATCAGGTTTTCAGTTTTACCTGGCGTTCTCATGTGGTTATCTTCAAGCGGTTATTCTCGTTTTGGCTCGATGTGCGTTCACGCTTAAAACGACTGCCTGATAACCGGCTTACGCTTGGGCGGGCGCTGGTGGGCCGTTTGAGAAAGAGCCTTGAGCAGAAAGATATCCTGTTGTGGCTAAATTGCCCGGCGCAAGAACTAGTCGTTGAAAACGGTCGAATTGTTGGTGTTGTTGCTGAGAAAGACGGCAAGTCAATACGTATCGGCGCGCGCGCCGGGGTGTTGCTGGCAACAGGAGGCTTCTCAAATAATGATGAGTGGCGTTCGAAATACCATAAAGGTGAGAGCTCATCGGATTGGACGGCGGCCAATGAGGGCGATACTGGCGATGGAATTCGAATGGCGTCGCAGATGAATGCCAAGTTGGGAATGATGGATTACGCTTGGTGGACGCCGACGATGCGCTTGCCTGATGGCAAGGTCGAGGCATTTATTGTTGGTAAGACCATGCCAGGTTCAATGGTGGTCAATAAGCGTGGTGAACGCTTCTGTAATGAGGCTGAACCGTATGAAGACTTCGTGAAAAGCCAGTATGCCGATCATGAAAAGACGGGTTGTTCGATTCCTGCCTATTTCGTATTTGATGGGCGTTACCGCAAAGAATACCCGCTTGGCATAGCATTGGGGCCGGGTAAGTTTGTGCCGGATACCGCTGCGAAAGACCTTTTTGATAGTGGTTGGATTCGCAAAGCAGATACCCTAGAAGCACTGGCCGAGGCCTGTGGCATCGATCCGAAAGGTTTATGTGAGACGGCAAGCAAGCTGGAAGAATTTGGTAAAGACGGTGTTGATGCTGACTTTGGCAAAGGCAGTACGCCGATTGATGTTTACTATAGTGATCACCGCATCAAGCCCAACCCGTGCCTTTGGGGGCTCGTTAAGCCGCCATTTTACGCAATCGAGCTGTGGCCTGGTGATTTAGGCACCAAAGGCGGTGTGATGACGGATGAATATGGGCGGGCGTTGGATGTTGCGGGGCAGCCAATCGAAGGACTTTACGTTACTGGCAATAGCAGTGCGTCTGTGATGGGGAATAGCTATCCAGGCGCCGGAGCCACTATCGGGCCAGCAATGACATTTTCGTATGTTGCGGCTTTGCATGCATCGCAAGCGGCGCCTGCAGCTTCGGATTCGAGCGTCGGAGACACTACAGAAAGCGGAGAGGAAATCGCCAATGCAAGTTGAGATGATTGAAACGCAGGAGCCCAATGCGGGCGAGCTTGTAGAGGTTGCTGGCGGTATTTTTTGGCTGCGAATGCCACTCCCTATGGCATTGAATCATATTAATCTCTACATGATTGATGAGGGTGATAGCTGGACGGTTATCGATACTGGAATCAATCTGCCGGATACCAAGGATGCTTGGGAGCAGATCTTTGCAACGTATTGCCAAGATAAGCCTATCGGTCGAGTGTTGGTTACACACTTGCACCCAGATCATGTCGGGCTGGCGGGGTGGCTGTGTGATCGTTGGCGGTGTCCGTTGCTGATGTCGCAGGCTGAGTATTTTGCCATTCGTGGTTATACCGGCACTAATCGCATGCATTGGCAGGCGGAGTCTTTCTACCGCCGTGCCGGTTTGGGTGATGACTTTATTGACTTCATGCAAGATCGAGTGGGCATGAAGGGCATCGTCTCAACCGTTCCGGGTGCTTATCGCCGATTAAAAGAAGGTGACTCACTGACGATGGGGGGGCGCCAATGGCAAATTATCACTGGGGCAGGGCATTCTCTAGAGCATGTATGTCTTTATAATTCGGATGAAAACCTACTCATAGCAGGCGACCAGGTTCTGCCGCGTATCTCGCCCAATGTTAGTGTGTTGGCGACAGAGCCTGAGGCATCACCGCTACATAATTGGTATGCGTCTTTACGCGCGTTGCTGGTATTGCCTGAAGATACGTTTGTTTTGCCAGCGCACAATAAACCGTTTTATGGGTTGCATAAGCGATGCCATGAGTTGATTGATCATCATGAGCGTCAGTTGGTCGTGCTGCTGTCTGAATGTGTGATGCCGAAAAAAGCGATTGAGCTGATGAAGCCTTTGTTTGGTAGAGAAATCGGTTTCTCTGAAATGGGCTTGGCGTTGGGCGAAGCGATGGCGCATTTACATATGCTGATGGATCGCGAGCAGCTAGAAAGAATTGAGCGGGAGGGTATTGATTACTATCGTAGCCTCGAGTGCGTTGAATCAGATCCCTCGGCTCGTACTCATGACGATTGGGTGATGGTTTAGTATTTTTCGGTGCGTTCATGCATTGAATTCAATCTTATGCAGATTAAGTGACAACGATGGCAGATTCAGAGCGCGATGGATTAACCCACCTTGACCAGCAGGGTAACGCCCACATGGTCGATGTGACAAATAAACAGATCACGAGCCGATCTGCGACAGCGGCGGCAGAGGTTTCCATGACGTCGGAGACGCTTGGCTTAATTCTTGAAGGTGGGCATAAAAAAGGCGATGTGCTGGCCGTCGCGAGAATTGCGGGTATTCAAGCGGCCAAAAAGTGCAGCGATTTGATCCCTCTGTGTCATCCGTTATCGTTAACTAGCGTTAAGGTGCATTTTGATCATCATGTTACAGAATGCTGCGATGATGGCCACAGTGCCCGATTGCTAATTCAGGCGACATGTAAGTTGGATGCCAAAACCGGAGTAGAGATGGAGGCATTAACTGCTGCATCGGTCGCGGCATTGACGATTTACGATATGTGCAAAGCTGTCGATAAATCCATGGTGATCGGCAATGTCCGATTGCTCGAGAAAACCGGCGGCAAGTCAGGAGATTGGGAGCGATGATTCGAGTCTTATTTTTTGCCAAGCTTCGTGAGAATTTGGGTGTTGAAAGCCTAGATCTTGGCTTTGATTCCGACATTCAATCAATTCATGATATTATCGCGCGCATTCGTGATCAGCGTGGCAATGATTTTGCCGATAACATCACTGCTGACGGCATAGTAACTGCACTGAATCATCAAATTGTGAAGGGAAATCCACCCGTGAATGATGGTGATGAAGTTGCGTTTTTTCCGCCAGTGAGTGGAGGTTAGTAACGGCGTCGTTGCGTTTGGCTGCATTAAAACTAAACAGTAAGCCCTCGGATATTATGTTAGTAGATTCCCATTGCCATCTTGACCGTCTAAAACTTGATAAGCTCGAAGAGCCGACGCTCGATTGTGTTGTGCGTGAGGCGCAAGAGGCGGGTGTAAATCATATGCTGTGTGTCGGTATTGATATGGGCAATGCGGCAGCCGTGAAATCGATCGCGGATACATACGACAACGTTTACGCGTCTGTTGGAGTTCATCCAATGGATGTCTCTGAGCGCATCTCTGCTGAGCAGTTAATTGATTGTGCGGATCACAAAAAGGTCGTCGCGATTGGTGAAACAGGCCTCGATTACTTTTACACGAAAGATACTGCTGAAGTTCAGCATGAAAGCCTCGTAATGCACTTAGAGGTTGCGCGCTCGCTGGAGCTACCAGTGATTATACATACGCGTGATGCAAAAGAAGATACCCTCGCGATTTTGGATCAGCATGTATGCAGGCGCTCGGTTGGCGTTCTTCATTGTTTTACTGAAGATCTGGATATGGCGATGCGAGCCATCGATCTGGGTTTCTATATTTCGTTTTCTGGCATTGTAACGTTTAAAAATGCGGCGCAGCTGCAAGAAGTTGCACGGGAAATCCCGCTTGATCGTATGCTGGTTGAAACGGATTCACCGTATTTAACTCCCGTGCCGTTTCGCGGCAAGCCTAACTTCCCGAAGCACACTGCTGACGTCGCACGCTTTATCAGTGAAATGCGTGGTATTTCGTTTGATGCGCTAGCGGAACAAACGACAGATAACTTCTTTGCGTTGTTTCCCAAGGCTGGTGCGCTCACCTGATATTCACCCGGCTGAATTATTTAGTCGTATTCCTATCTATATCTATCTTGTGAATTGGCGACGTGTGCCGCCAATTGTTATGTAAATCCATGTTTAAGGTGCCGTGATTGTTGATGTCGGCCCTGTATTAAATGAGTCCGTTATTGTGAGTACAGAACTTAAAACTACCCCTTTAAATCAGTGGCATATCGACAACGGTGCCAAAATGGTGCCGTTTGCGGGTTATAACATGCCGGTGCAATATCCCATGGGCGTGCTGAAAGAGCACCTGCATACCCGCGAGGCGGCCGGTCTGTTTGATGTCTCCCATATGGGGCAGGTACAGGTTACGGGTGATAACGTTGCTGAGGTACTTGAGTCGATATTTCCGGCAAACTTAGCTGATCTTGATGTCGGTAAGCAGTGTTATAGCTTGCTTCTGAAAGATGATGGCGGAGTTGTTGATGATCTGATGATTTGTCGCAGAGAGATCGATTTTATTCTCGTTGTTAATGCAGATCGCAAATCCGTAGATATTCCCTACTTGAAGAAGCTCATTGGTGATCGTGCCCAGGTAACCTATCTGGATGACCGAGCGCTATTGGCACTGCAAGGGCCGAAGGCTGCAAGTGTTTTGCGTGACTTGGGTGCTGATATTTCTGACATGGTATTCATGGACGGTAAATGGGTCGATATTGATCACATCGAATGCTGGGTGACACGCTCTGGATACACAGGTGAAGATGGTTTTGAATTGTCGGTAGCCAATGATAAGGCTGTTGAATTGGCAAAAAGATTGGTCGCTCATAGTGATGTAGAGCCGATTGGCTTGGGTGCGCGTGATTCGCTACGTTTGGAAGCGGGCTTATGCCTGTACGGTCATGAGCTCAATGAGCAGCTCAATCCTGTCGATGCATCGCTTAATTGGGCGATCGCCAAAGACCGCCGCGCTGGTGGTGCACGTGAAGGCGGGTTTGTTGGTGCAGATATCGTGTTGGAGCAGATGGCGCACGGATCAGCGATAAAACGCGTTGGTTTGCTCGGTCAGGGGCGTGCGCCTGTGCGTGAAGGTGCCAATCTCTTTACTGAAGACGGTGCGCAAATCGGGCATGTGACAAGTGGCGGTTTTGGCCCCTCTCTACAAAAGCCTGTGGCTATGGGGTATATCGATAGTCAGTGCGCCGGATTATCAGTTTTGTATGCTGAAGTACGTGGTAAAAAGCTGCCCGTTGAGGTCGTTCGCACGCCGTTTGTACCGTCGCGATACTACCGTGGTTAAGTAAATGCAGGAGGCAGGGATGCATGCTGGTGTGATAGAGGGCTTCTATGGCAGAAGCTGGACGCACGAAGAACGCCTTGAGCAGATTCGATTTCTGGCCGAGCATGGGTTCGATAGTTACTGGTATGCCCCAAAGGCATGTCGAAAGCTACGAGCCGACTGGGCACAGCTATTTGATCAAGATGAGTTAACTAGACTTCAAGAGCTTTCGCGCGCATGTCGCAACGCAGGAATCGCTTTTGGAGTGGGTTTCAGTCCTCTGGGATTGCACGATCAATGGCCGTTAAACAAAACGGCAGAAACGCATCTTTTGGCAAAGCTCGCGCAGCTCCATTCCATCGGTATCGATGAGGTGGGGTTGTTGTTTGATGATATGCGTGGTGATAAACCCAACTTGGCATCGCTGCAACTTGCGATGGTCGAATACCTGCGGTGTTCGATAGATGTAAAACGATGGGTGTTCTGCCCTACGTATTATTCGTTTGATCCTATTTTGTCGGAGGTGTTTGGGTGTAAGCCGCCTGGTTATCTGCGAGAGATTGGACAGGGGCTTCACTCAAGTGTTGATGTGTTTTGGACGGGTGAGAAGGTTATTTCTGAATCTTATTCCCGCGCTCACCTTGAGCAGATGGCTGAAATATTTCAACGTAAGCCTGTTCTTTGGGATAACTCCCGTGTCAATGATGGTCGCAAGACCAGTCCTTTTATTCCGTTAAAATCAATGTGTGAATTGGCGTCAATTATGCCGTATGTCAATGGCTTGATGATCAACCCGATGAATCCCCCGGCACTTGCCAGACTAGTGCTTGAAACGTTCAAATTGGATGGAGCGGCTGAAGAGCGTCTGAAAGTGGTGCTGAACAATCAAGGGCGCGCTTTGTCCGATGCATTGCAGTGCTATCTGCGACAGATGACAGAGGTTGGTTTAGAGCGGCTGGATGATGATGAGCGGCAGGCAATGCGAAGCTGCTTCGCCAATATTAATCATCCTGCTGCGCGTGAAGTGCTCGATTGGTTGGGTGGTTGTTATCGATTTGATTCAGCCTGTCTCACTTGAATGCGGGTGTGTTTCCCTACCTCTCCTTGCAGAATCATGATTTTGGTCAACAGTCACGCTTTTGAGGTGGCTGATATTGGCAGATGAAATGGTTCATTGCTAAGCTGACTTGACTGAATTCGTTAGGTTAGCGAGCGAGTTCTGCCGTCTTGGTCGATGTTCATGGTTTATTCTCCTTGAAATGTCGTAATGCGAAGCAGTCAGCCCGATAACACTCAGTTGTATATCCACTCTATCCATACGTGATGAACAATCCAGAGGTCTGCATGATATTTCAAGGTGAAACCATATCTGTGTCCGTCGACGACGCCGGCATAGCGACCATGCTTTTTGACAATAAACATGAGCCGGTCAATAAGTTTGATTTGGCAACGCTGGACGAATTAAAAGCCAGTGTCACAGCGATGAATGAACACGGAAAAATCCAAGGCTTGCTAATTGAGAGTAGGAAGGATTCGTTTGTTGTTGGTGCGGATATCAAGCAATTCCATAGTCTCTTCGATCATTCTGAAGAAGAGATCGCAGCAAACGTTGTGAGCTTTAATGAAGTTTTTGCCGGGCTTGAAGATGTGCCATTTCCAACGGTATCTCTTGTGGACGGTATTGCGTTGGGTGGCGGGCTTGAATTGGCGCTATCGACGGATTTCAGGGTTTTGTCGACGCGTGCGAAAGTCGGGCTACCCGAGGTGAAGTTGGGTATTAATCCAGGTTTTGGTGGCACTATTCGTTTGCCGCGTTTGATTGGTGTCGATAACGCCGTTGAATGGATTGCAACTGGCAAAGAATATCGGCCTGATGCTGCGCTTGCAGTAGGTTTGGCGGATGCGGTTGTTGCGTCCGATCAGCTTGTTGCATCGGGTTTGTCGTTAATTGCACAAGCTAATGCAGGTAAGCTCAGTATCGCGCGCATCCGTGAGGTTAAAACTAACCCGGTTATGCTGAATGACATGGAGCGTATCATGGCGTTCACAACCGCGAAGGGATTGGTGGCGTCGCAAGCAGGACCGAATATGCCAGCGCCGTTAACCTCCGTTAAATCGATTGAGAAGAGTTGTTCGCTACATCGAGAAGCAGCGATTAAAGTTGAGGCCAAGTATTTTAGTCGTCTCGCAAAAACAGAAGTTAGTGGCAACTTGATTGGCTTGTTTCTTAATGAACAGGATCTATCGAAGCGCAACAAGACAGCAGCGCAGGGTACCGCATCTATTGATAAGGTGGCGGTTGTCGGTGCGGGTATCATGGGGGGCGGTATTGCCTACCAGGCTGGTTTTAAAGGTAAGCAAGTGGTCATGAAAGATGTTGCTCAGGCAGGTCTCGATCAAGGAATGGAGGAGGCTACTAAATTGCTATCTAAGCGTGTAGATCGCGGGCGGATGTCTGCAGCTGAAATGGCACATATCATTAGTAGGATTCACCCGGTTCTGCATTATGAGGATTTTTCCGATGCCGACGCCATCGTTGAGGCGGTTGTTGAGCGCCTTGATATAAAGCAATCTGTATTGTCTGAGGTTGAAAAGAACGTACCAACTGACACTGTGATCGCGTCCAACACGTCTACATTGTCGATCAGTAAAATGGCCGAGGGCATAGCGCGCCCAGAAAATTTTTGTGGGATGCACTTTTTTAATCCGGTTCATCGAATGCCATTAGTTGAGGTTATTCGTGGCGCGAAAACCAGTGAGGCGACCGTTGGGAAAGTTGTTAAGTTAGCTCTCGATATGGGTAAAACGCCGATCGTGGTTAATGATTGCCCAGGGTTTTATGTTAACCGAGTGCTATTTCCGTATTTGAATGGGTTTAATCTGCTCGTTCGTGATGGAGCGGATTTTCTTGCCGTCGATAAGGTTATGGAAAAGTGGGGGTGGCCCATGGGACCGGCATACCTAATTGACGTTGTAGGTATCGATACAGGCTGTCACGCAGCACAGGTTATGGCGGAGGGCTTTCCGGGTCGCATGCAATTCGACGAAGTGTCGGCAATGCAGCTGATGCTTGAGGCAAATCGCCTTGGGCAGAAAAACGGTGCTGGATTCTATAGCTACCAGCCAGATAAAAAGGGCAAGCCGCGCAAGGCTGCGGACGATACAGTTTCATCCGTGATTGCTCCAGCGGTAACGGGGCAGGGTAAGTTTACCGATGAGGAGGTTATAGAGCGTCTGATGATTCCGATGTGTTTTGAGGTCGCCCGTTGTATCGAAGACGGCATCGTCAGTAATGCCGTCGATGCCGATATGGGGCTGCTGATGGGAATTGGGTTTCCACTCTTTAGAGGAGGCCCAATTCGCTATATCGAGTCAGTCGGTATTGCGAACATGATTGAGCAATCGAAAAAGTATCATGATCTGGGGGCGATGTATCACGCACCTGAGTTACTAAAAAAATACGCTGCAAACGGAAAAAGCCTGTTCGCCTTTGGAGGTGCTGCATAATGAGTGTTGAATTGAATGATGTCGTAATCGTTGATTGTGTACGTACACCCATGGCACGTTCTCGCGATGGAGTATTCCGGAATGTGCGCGCAGAAAATCTCTCGGCGACTCTTGTTGATGCGCTGTTAAGCCGAAACGCGGCACTCGATCCATTGGAAATTGAAGATGTACTTTGGGGGTGTGTGAACCAAACCGAAGAGCAGGGGCATAACATTGCGCGTAATATGGCGGTGATGACCGGTTTGCCTCACAGTGTTGGGGCGCAAACGATAAATCGTCTTTGTGGGTCTTCTATGTCGGCATTGCATTCTGCTGCGCAGGCCATTATGGCGGGCTACGGTGATGTCTGTATTGCTGGTGGTGTTGAGCATATGGGGCATGTTCCTATGATGAAAGGTGCGAATTTTAATCCGGCGGCTTCAAAGTACGTTGCGAAGGCGTCGGCGATGATGGGGATTACTGCAGAAGGTTTGGCAATGCTTCATGGTATTAATCGAACCCAGCAAGATGAATTTGCTGTGCGCTCTCATACGAAGGCATTCGAGGCATCTCAGGCCGGTTTATTCAAAAGTGAAATCGTGGCCGTTGAGGGGCATGATGAAATCGGTAATAAAGTGCTGGTTGAAGACGATACAACCATTCGCCCAGAAACAAGCGTGGAGGGGTTGGGTCGTTTAAAGGCGGCTTTTGATCCGAAAAATGGAACCGTAACAGCCGGAAACTCCTCGCAGATTACTGATGGGGCGTCAGCAACACTGGTGATGTCGATGCAGAAAGCCAGGGATCTTGGTTTGAAGCCCCGAGCGAGGTTGAGGGCGATGTCAGTTGTGGGTGTTGACCCTTCGATTATGGGTTATGGCCCGGTGCCAGCGACTCAGAAGGCCCTTAGGCGTTGCGGTATGGAAATCGGCGATGTTGATATTGTTGAATTAAACGAAGCATTCTCCGCGCAATCGCTGCCAGTATTGAAAGATCTTGGCTTGCTGGATCTAATGGATGAGAAGGTTAACTTGCATGGCGGTGCGATAGCGCTAGGGCACCCTCTGGGGTGCAGCGGTACGCGTTTGGTGACTACATTGATTAATCTGTTGGAGCAGCGTGATAAGAGCGTTGGTTTGGCTACTATGTGTATCGGAATGGGCCAGGGCATCAGCACTGTGATTGAGCGGGTTTAATCCCGTCTTGGCCTTGCAAAGTTTTTTAAAACAAGGGCTTGCAAGGCCCAAAAACCTAGTGTTTAATACGCGCCTCAGTTGGGAGTTGCTCTCAACTTATAGCGAGAGTGGCGGAATTGGTAGACGCGCTAGATTTAGGTTCTAGTGTCGAAAGGCGTGAGAGTTCGAGTCTCTCCTCTCGCACCATCTTATAAAGATCCTCCCCCCCCTGTCTCACACAATTTACATACAGAAATGTTTTTCAGAGGTTTTAGATGCAGGTTTCTGTTGAAACAACATCAGGATTAGAGCGTCGTCTGACGATCACTATTCCAGCAGATAAAATACAAACCGAAGTTGATCAGCGCATTAAGGAACTAGCTCCAAAAGTACAATTGGACGGTTTCCGTAAAGGCAAAGTGCCTTCTAAAGTTGTTCGTCAGCGTTACGGTGAAGGTGTACGTCAGGAAGTTTTGGGCGAAATGATGTCTTCTTCTTTCCAAGAGGCAGTCACCCAAGAAGAGTTGCGTCCTGCCGGTCAGCCAGAAGTGGATGCCAAGGAAGCGGCAAAGGATAAAGACTTTGTATTTACAGCGACCTTTGAAGTTTACCCAGAGATCAAGCTGAATAATCTTGATGGCGTTGAAATTCTTCGCCCAGTAACTGAAATTAATGATCAAGATGTTGATCAGATGATTGAAACACTGCGTACTCAGCAGGCGTCTTGGGAAGATGCAGATCGTGCTGCAGCCGAGGGTGATCAGGTAAATATTGATTACGACGGTTTCAAAGGCGAAGAAGCTTTTGAAGGTGGTAAAGGTGAAGGGCAGGATTTGGAATTGGGCTCAAAGAGCATGATTCCGGGCTTCGAAGATGGCATTGTTGGGCTAAAAGCTGGCGATGAGAAAGAACTGAATCTAACGTTCCCTGAAGATTATCATGCTGAAGAGCTGAAAGGTCAGGACGTAGTATTCAAGGTCAAAGTCAATTCAGTAAAAGAGCGCAAGCTGCCAGAAATCGACGAAGAATTTATTAGCAAATTCGGCATCGAAGGATCTGATCTTGAGACGCTGAAAGTAGAAGTTAAAAAGAACATGGCACGTGAGCTTAAAGCTGCGTTGAAAAACCGTGTTAAGCAGCAGGTGATGGACGCTGTTCTAGAGCAGAACACGATTGAAGTTCCCGGCGCTTTGATTAATCAGGAAGTGAACACCATGCGTCAGCAGATGCTGCAGCAGTTTGGTGGTAGTCTCGATCCTGAAAAGCTTGATCTAAACAGTCTTCTTCCTGCGGAAATGTTCAGCGAACAAGCGACTCGTCGTGTGTCGCTGGGTTTGTTACTTTCTCAGGTCGTTGAAGACAAAGAAGTTAAAGCCGATGCAGATGATGTTCGTGCTGCAGTGGACGAGTTGGCTTCTGCTTATGAAAAGGCAGAAGAGGTTGTTGATTACTATTACAGCAACCAGCAACAATTGGCACAAGTTGAAGCAATGGTAATGGAAGACAGCGTTGTCGATCTGTTAGTTGCTGATGCTAATGTTGTTGACGAGCCATTAAGCTACGAAGACCTTATGGCTAAGGTTGCAGCTGCTCAACAGCAGTCGTAATTCGCCAAAAAGCGTTTCGCATTATTTGTAAAACGGCTACACTCGTTCAGGTGTAGCCGTTTTTCGTTTTGGCTGAAACTAATAATATCTGATAGGAATTCAATAACGATGTCATCAAGCAGCATTGATATTCAAAACCTTGGCCTCGTACCGATGGTTATCGAGCAAACCGGCCGTGGTGAACGCTCATTTGATATTTATTCCCGCCTGCTGAAAGAGCGTGTCATTTTTTGTATTGGCCCTGTGGATGATCACATGGCAAACCTGATTGTCGCTCAGCTTTTGTTCCTTGAGTCAGAAAACCCTGACAAGGACATTCATATATATATCAATTCTCCAGGTGGTTCGGTAACTGCGGGTCTTTCAATCTATGACACGATGCAGTTCGTAAAACCTGATGTAAGCACTATTTGTCTTGGGCAGGCAGCAAGTATGGGGGCGGTTCTATTGGCAGCAGGTGCACCTGGTAAGCGTTATTGCTTGCCGAATGCGCGCATGATGATCCATCAGCCGCTCGGCGGCGCTCAAGGCCAATCGACGGATATTCAAATCCAGGCCAAAGAGATTTTATTGGTACGTGAGAGGCTTAACCGTATCCTCGCTGATCATACAGGTCAGACGCCAGAGACTATTGAGAACGATACAGATCGTGACAACTTTATGGATGCGCACCAATCGAAGGAATATGGGCTCATAGATGAAGTGCTTGAAAAACGCCCTGTATCTGTTTAGTCTCAAAACACAGTTACTGATTGAATTGATAGATAGATATAGATGGCATATCGTCATCAATAAGAGGTTTATATATGACCGATAACACAGACGGCAGCGATGACAACGGTAAACTGTTGTACTGCTCATTTTGTGGAAAAAGTCAGCATGAGGTTCGCAAGTTAATTGCAGGTCCGTCCGTATTCGTCTGCGATGAATGTGTCGATTTATGCAACGACATTATTCGTGAAGAGATTCAGGAAGCTTCTGCTGGTGAGGGAATTTCAAAACTGCCTACGCCGAAAGAGATCAAGGAAATCCTTGATGAGTATGTCATTGGTCAGCGTCGCGCCAAGAAAGTGTTGGCCGTTGCTGTCTATAACCACTATAAGCGTCTTAATAATGAGACAGGTGGCAAGAAAAAAGATGACGTAGAGCTTGGCAAAAGTAATATCTTGCTTGTTGGGCCAACAGGTAGTGGTAAAACCCTACTGGCTGAAACGCTGGCTCGACTGTTAGATGTGCCGTTTACAATCGCAGATGCAACGACACTCACTGAGGCTGGCTATGTTGGTGAAGATGTAGAAAACATCATCCAAAAGCTGCTTCAAAAATGTGACTACGATGTCGAAAAAGCGCAGCGTGGTATCGTCTATATCGATGAGATTGACAAAATCTCTCGTAAGTCTGATAACCCGTCGATCACTCGTGATGTGAGCGGTGAAGGTGTGCAGCAAGCATTGCTTAAGCTTATCGAAGGCACCGTGGCGTCTGTTCCTCCGCAAGGTGGGCGTAAGCATCCCCAGCAAGAGTTTCTTCAGGTAAATACCACGAATATTCTATTCATATGTGGTGGTGCTTTCGCCGGCTTGGATAAAGTCATTCGCGAGCGATCGGATAAAGGCGGTATTGGCTTCCATGCAGAAGTTAAGAGCAAGTCTAGCAATAAAGGGCTTGGTGAAATGCTTACTGAACTGGAGCCGGAAGATCTTGTTGGTTACGGTTTGATCCCTGAATTTGTTGGTCGTCTGCCTGTAATAGCGACGCTGGAAGAGTTAGATGAAGATGCATTGGTCAGTATTCTTACTGAGCCGAAAAATTCTTTGACCAAGCAATACGGCAAGCTTTTTGAGCTTGAAGGTGTTGAGATAGATTTCCGCGATGATGCATTGCGAGCGATTGCTACTCGGGCGATGGATCGTAAAACCGGCGCGCGTGGACTGCGTTCGATTCTCGAGGGTATCCTGCTGGAAACGATGTACGAAATTCCGTCTACTGATAACGTCGAGAAGATCGTTATCGACGAATCGATGGTGAAGGGAGAGTCGGAACCGCTAATTGTCTACAGTACGGTAGATGAAGCTGAGGCTAAAGCGGCCACTTCTGAATAACTCATCATATAACGGCGCTTAAAGCGCCGTTTTTTTTCACTCTATATTGACCCTTATTCTCAACTTATCGTCTAAAGAGGGGTTGAAATACGCCAAGTCGACCCCATCCTTCTACTGTAGACCCAAGATTAGAGAGCCCTATGTTAAAAGATCAAGAAACCAGTCGGTTACCTCTGCTTCCTCTTCGAGATGTTGTTGTATATCCACATATGGTTATTCCGCTATTTGTTGGGCGGGAAAAATCCATTCTGGCGCTTGAGGCGGCAATGGATGACGGCAAAGAGGTGTTGTTGGTAGCTCAGAGAGAAGCGTCAACCGATGAGCCCGGTATGGATGATATTTACGAAGTGGGTACTGTGGCCTCCATTTTGCAATTGCTTAAGTTACCCGATGGAACAGTGAAGGTTCTTGTTGAGGGAACTGAGCGTATGAAAGTCGGCTCAATCGATGAAGATGATGGTTTTTTTGCCGCAACTGCCGACTATCTAGAAGAGCAGGAGTTGAGCAAAGCTGAAGGTGAAGCCCTCAGTCGAACTGTTTTGAATCAATTTGAACAGTATGTGAATTTAGGTAAAAAAGTCCCAGCTGAAGTTTTAAGTTCAGTAAACGGGATATCAGATCCGAGTCGTTTGGCGGATACGATTGCAGCCCATTTATCTCTGTCGCTTGAGAAAAAGCAAGAGGTGCTGGAAATAGCGTCGGTTACTGAGCGTTTGGATCACTTAATATCTCTGATGGATGTCGAAATCGATTTGTTTCAAGTTGAGAAGCGTATCCGTGGGCGTGTTAAGAAACAAATGGAAAAGAGTCAGCGTGAGTACTATCTGAATGAGCAAATGAAAGCGATTCAGAAGGAGCTTGGTGATCTTGACGATGTGCCCAATGAAGTTGAAGAACTGCACAAGAAAATAACTGATGCGGGTATGCCGAAACTTGCGCAGGAGAAGGCGATTTCAGAGCTTAATAAGCTGAAAATGATGTCGCCGATGTCTGCGGAGGCTTCAGTTTTGCGTACATACATCGACTGGATGGTCAGTGTACCCTGGAAAAAACGCTCTCGAGTGCGGCTCGATTTAGCTAGGGCGGAAAAAATCTTAAACCAAGACCACTATGGCCTTGAAGAAGTTAAAGAACGTATCCTTGAATACCTCGCCGTTCAAAAGCGTGTCAAAAAACTTAAAGGGCCGGTTTTATGTTTGGTCGGGCCTCCGGGTGTCGGTAAAACATCGTTAGGTGAGTCGATCGCTCGAGCAACCAGCCGCGAATTTGTTCGTATGGCGTTGGGTGGTGTTCGTGACGAGGCGGAGATTCGCGGCCATCGTAGAACTTATATTGGTTCTATGCCGGGCAAGATTGTCCAAAAAATGGCCAAGTCAGGTGTTAAGAACCCACTCATACTACTTGATGAGATTGATAAGATGGGAATGGATCATCGTGGTGATCCAGCTTCTGCGCTGCTTGAGGTGCTCGACCCAGAGCAGAACCATACGTTTAATGATCACTATCTTGAGGCAGACTACGATTTGTCTGAGGTCATGTTCATTTGTACGTCCAATTCAATGAATATTCCTGCGCCTTTGTTGGATCGCATGGAAGTCATTCGTATACCAGGATATACCGAAGGCGAGAAGTTAAATATTGCGGAGCGTTATCTGGTTCCCAAACAGGTGAAAAATAACGGCCTCAAAAAGAACGAAGTCGATGTTGAAGAAAGCGCGTTACAAGGAATCATCCGTTATTACACTCGTGAAGCCGGTGTGCGTGGATTGGAGCGTGAAATTGCCAAAGTTTGTCGTAAAGTTGTTAAAGAATCTGCACTTGATAAGGTTGAAACACCTGTGCACGTTAACGCAGATGTTATTGATAAGTATCTTGGTGTGCGCAAATTTGATTACGGCAAGGCAGAAGAGAAAAACGAAATTGGTTTGGTGACAGGCTTGGCTTGGACTCAAGTTGGCGGCGAATTGCTTAATATTGAGGCCGTAGCGGTCCCTGGTAAGGGAATGCACGTTAAAACGGGCTCACTTGGTGATGTTATGCAGGAATCCATCCAAACGGCGATGACAGTCGTTAAGAGTCGTTCTCAGTCGTTAGGTATTACCGCTAATTATTTGCAAAAACACGATCTGCACATACACGTACCTGAGGGTGCTACACCAAAGGATGGCCCGAGTGCTGGTGTTGGTATGTGTACTGCCATGGTTTCCGTCTTATCCGGTATTCCTGTGCTCTCTGACGTCGCTATGACAGGTGAGGTTACCTTGAGGGGGCAGGTGCTTAAAATTGGTGGTTTGAAAGAAAAGCTACTGGCAGCGCATCGAGGCGGTATTAAAACAATCATCATTCCTCAGGAGAATGAACGCGATTTGGCGGAAATTCCGGACAATATACTTGCGGATCTAACGATCAAACCTGTTAAATGGATTGATGAGGTTCTTGATGTTGCGTTGGAATCAAAGCCCGTGCCGATTAGCGACGAAGAGTATTTTAAAGGAATGGAAAAAACTGATGGTGAAGAAGGTGGAAAAAAATCAGGAAGATCTGCCAGAACTCACTAAACTTTGAATCTGTTGGTGCTGTCAAAGCTTTACCTGCTGCAAGGTACAGTCCGTCAGCACAGGTAGAATTGCCAAAGGGACGCCTATTTATCAAAAAAACAGGCAAACTCAAGTGGATATGCTTGACCCGGTCGCAACGCCTTTGGTATAAAGTTTTCTGCTCAGTTTTAACAAAAAATAATCCTTAACCAAAAAGGGGAATAGTGTGAATAAATCGGAATTGATCGATGCAGTTGCCGCTTCAGCGGACCTTCCAAAAGCAGCTGCAGGTCGTGCTTTGGATTCAGTGATCGAAGCTATTACTGGCGCATTAAAAGAAGGAGATACTGTATCGTTAGTAGGTTTTGGTACGTTCTCTGTTAAAGAACGTGCTGCTCGTACAGGCCGTAATCCTCAAACTGGTGCGCCAATTGAGATCGCCGCAGCTAACATCCCTAGCTTCAAAGCAGGCAAAGGCTTAAAAGACTCTGTAAACTAATCGTTTATAGTACGTCTCTACGTAATACTAAATAGCGCACCTTTAGGGGTGCGTTTTTTTTATATGTTCAGGATTGATTAGTATGTTGCAAAATATCCGGGATAACATCCAGGGCACGCTTGCCAAGGTTATTATTGCTATCATTTGTATCCCCTTCGTTCTATTCGGCGTTGAGTCACTTGTTGGGATTGGCGGTTCAGGTGATGTTGCAGAGGTAAATGGTGTTGAAATCACAGAGCAGCAGCTCATTGAGGCAACGGAGCTCCGTAAGCGGCAATTGATCTCGCAAATGGGCGACAATCTCGATCCCTCTATGCTTGAGGACTCGCGCCTACGTTCTGAGGCTTTGCAGTCGCTTATAGACAAAGAATTACTTTTACAACAAGCGCGTAATATGGAGTTGATCGTATCCAAGGATCAATTGGATCGAGCAATCGTCAATAACCCTGACTTTCAGCAGGATGGCGAGTTTTCTAGCGAGCTCTTCCATCAGCGTTTGTTAGCTGCGGGCTTTAATGCTGAGATTTTCACGCGTCTTTATCGTCATGACCTTCTTGTTAATCAGTTAGCGAGTGGCATTGTATCGACAGGCTTCATGACAGAGCAAGAAATGGCAATTAATGCTCGGTTTACCTACGAGAAGCGAGATATTCGTTACATTACTCTCGATATCGCGGAAATGAAAAATAGCCTCAAGCCGTCGGCTGATGAATTGAAGGCCTACTACGATGCGCATCAATCTGAATACAAGACGGATGAGTACGTTGACGTTGAATATATAGAATTGAATTTGCAGAATTTTATTAAGCCTGTAGATGAGTCAGCGCTCAAACAAGCCTATAGCGATGAGTTGGCTAGCAGAAACTCTTCAGATCAACGAGAAATCTCTCATTTGCTTCTTGAAGTTAACGGTGATCGTTCGAAAAAAGATGCAATTGCACTTCTGAATCAAATCAAAGGCAAGCTGGCTGGCGGTGCAAAATTTGCTGACTTGGTTGCAGAGTATTCAGAGGATCTTGGAAGCAAGGGCTCTGACGGGTATCTTGGTGTGTTTGATGAGCAAGTCTTCCCTCCGGAATTTGCACCTGCGGTCACAAATCTTGAGGAAGGCGGTGTGTCTGACGTTGTTTCGACAGACGCAGGTGTTCATTTGATCCGACTGAATCGTCTTGTTAAAGACAATCCGCCGACATTTGCTGAGCGTAAGGCCGATTTAGAGCAGCACTTGGCGCTTGAACAAGCCCAACCTGCATTTTATGAAGCCGTCGAAATCCTGAAAAACGAAAGCTTTAATGCTGCAGACTTAGCGGGTCCGTCAGAAATGGTTGATTCGCCAATCAAGTTTGCCGGAAAAGTGAAGCGCACAGGTACTGATGGTATCTTCGCTAACCCTCAGATTGTTTCGGCGCTTTACTCTGAAGAGGTGCTCACCGACGGTCAGAATAGTGAGGCGGTTGAGATTGACCCTGAACACGTTGTCGTAGTTCGTGTCAAAGAGCACAAGCTGCCTGAGGTTATGTCTTATGAGCAGGTAGAAGGCCGTGTAGTTGATTCTGTTAAGACTGATCAGGCAAAACAGCTTCTGCAGAATAATGCAGCAGTTATTGAGGCAGAATTGGTTGCTGGCGGAGATGTTGAGACGGTAGCTCAAAAATCTGGCGATGCATGGCAGCTTCTGTTGGCTGCGACTCGCAATCAGCCTCAAGATCGTGAAATTATCGATGCTGCGTTCAAGCTGCCGACTGCGCCTGCTGGACAGCGTGCTATCGATACAGTTGATTTAGTTTCTGGCAATGTTGCGATTATCACTGTAGACAATGTTAAACAGGGTGAGCTTGCCGATATACCTGAGCAAGAGCGTCAGTTAATTCGCGCATATCTTGGTCGTGCAATGGCTGCTGAGATCTTTAGTGAATTTGAACAGTCAATTGAAAGTAATGCCGATATTGAGGTACTGTAATCGACGTTATTTGTTGGTTGTGTCGTTCGATGATGTTTAAGAATGCCGGCTTTTGCCGGCATTCTTGTTTTTGCAGGTTTTACCTGCTCAAACCGTGAATCCCATTGGGATTTCGTATAGACTACGCCTGTTTTTTTATTAGCCCGAAACTTAGGAGTGACGACGTGCTAAAAGTTCGTACCTATAACGCAATTTCTGTGAAAGGTCTGGAACGCTTCTCTCTCGATAGCTACGAAGTAGCAAGCGAAATTAATACACCTGATGCGTTCATGCTTCGCAGCCACGTGTTGTCTGAAGATGACTTGCCAGCGTCATTGCGAGCTATTGGTCGTGCAGGTGCGGGTACCAATAACGTACCTGTTGCGGCGTGTACTGCTCGTGGTATCCCTGTATTTAACGCGCCTGGTGCAAATGCAAACGCAGTTAAAGAGCTGGTATTGACCGGTATGCTGTTGAGCTGCCGTGGTATCGTCAACGGTATCGCATACGCAAATTCTTTATCTGACATGACAGATTCCAAAGAAATGGCGAAGAAGCTTGAAGCTGAGAAGAAGCGCTTCAAGGGCGAAGAAATCAAGGGTAAAACCTTGGGTGTCGTTGGTTTGGGTGCGATTGGCTCTCTGGTTGCCGAAATGGCGCTTCAACTGGGTATGAATGTTGTGGGTTATGATCCTGCACTGTCTGTTGAAGCTGCATGGCGTTTGCCTTCTGACGTTCAGCGTATGGACAACTTATCTTCACTGCTCGGTAAGTCTGATTTTGTTAGTTTGCATTTGCCGGTACTTGAGGCAACCCGTAACCTGATCAACCGCGACACGCTTGCGAGTGCTAAGAAAGGTTTGCGTATTCTGAATTTTGCTCGTGAACAAATCGTCGATACTGCGTCAGTAGTTGAAGCTTTGGACGCCGGCAAGATCGATCGTTACATTACTGATTTCCCAACGCCTGAGCTCATTAACCGTGATGATGTTATTCCGATGCCACATATCGGCGCGAGCACGGGTGAAGCGGAAGACAACTGCGCAATTATGGTTGCTGATCAGCTGCAAAGCTTCTTGGAAAACGGCAATATCAAAAACTCAGTAAATTTTCCGGCTACTCAGTTAGATCGCACGCCAGATACTGTGCGTTTGGCGATCGCAAACAATAATGTGCCTAAGATCCTGAGCAGCATTTTGGCTTTGTTGGCAGATTCCGAAATCAATGTTGTCGATATGATCAATAAGAGCCGTGCAGATATTGCATACAGCCTTATTGACGTTGATACAAAGCCTGAAGATTCAGTGCTTGAGGCGATCACGACATTGGATGGTGTAATCAATCTGAATGTTATCTGACACTCAATAGCGCGAAGTGCTATTTCGTGAATTAAGCCCTGCTCATTTATCGTGAGTGGGGCTTTTTTTATTGTGTTTTAACCGTCCTTTCGGTCTTCATCGGTGTCGTTGGCTATCAGCTCTTTGGCTGTGTCGTCCTCTGTATCTGCGTATTCTTCGGTAATGGCGTCTGGGTCACGTGTTGTTTCTACCTCGGGCAAATAGCTTCCGCGACTGACCTGATCTTCAATATTTGCTTCCCCTTGCCATGGAAGCAGGTGATAGTCCTCGTGATAGTCGTAGTCGACAAACGGATATTTAATGATTTCAAAATAGGGCGAGTAATCGAAGTCACTTGGAACACAAAGCTTCGGATTTCTTCTGAATAGCTGTACGTTGTTGTTGCGGTCTTTTTTAACAAGAGGAAGTATCGGGAATTGTACGAAATTGAATGCTTCAGCAATCATCGTAGAGCATACGGTTTTAGTGTTCATGCCAATATTTCGTTCGAAAAGTGATGAACGCCAGCGGCGCGGCATAATCCACCAAGGAAAGAAAAATCGCGCGAGGTCGAGTATCTGGCGTACGTCATATGCATAGCCAAGGCGGCTTACGGCATAGCGAAGGATGTCTTGAGCATCGTTGTAGAGGAGGCCTTTTGGCCTGCAGATTCTTAAATGTTCTTTGGCGTAGACATTCAGCGGTCGGATAACCGTTCCTATGCCGAGCTCGCTTTCAATGATTAGTTGCTGGTCGAGAGGGCCGTCATAGTACGTACTGACGATTTCTCGTAGTCTTGGGTCTTCGATATCGTGTAATCTGCCAATGTATAGAGCAGCATGAGACCATGGGCTCTGTGTAATGAGCTTAATGACTTCGCTGACGCGTGAACGACCTTCAACAAGCAAGACATCGCAAGGTTTGATTTCTTGCCGGATTCTATCGAAATGGCTTAGTGGCACACTTTGTACAGGGCGCTTTTGATTGAGCCATCGCACAAAGGGCCGATAGATGAAATTGAAGTGAAGATCCATTTTGTATTACCCCACTTTCTTTCTTCCTACACTTAAGTATAGTACCGCAACGGCGTTAAAGTCATCGCTTCTATATAGAATACGTCACTCAGGTTGGTTATGGCTCTCGATTTACAGGCAATCATCAAAGAAATTGAATCTGGCGATCAGCGTCGTATACCGCCAGTAGACACCTGGTTTCCTGAGCGCGAGGGCGCTATCGACATTCATATCGATAGTCAAATGTGTTGGTTTCATGAAGGCGCTCCCTTTCAAAGAGATTCATTGGTTAAACTCTTTTCGAGCATTTTAAGGAAAGAAGGCGACACATACTTTTTGGTAACCCCTGCCGAGAAGCTAAAAATATCGGTGGATGACGTACCTTTTGAGGTAGTCGGCTTACTTGAGCGGGAGAATGCGTTTGGTGAGTTTGTTGCGGTTACGAATACTGAAGATCTTGTACCGCTTGATACCTCAGCAACTATGCAGCTGAGAGTCTATCAGGGCGTCCTGGTGCCATATCTTGAAGTGCGCAAAGGGCTTTTTGCGCGTGTATCTCGTCATGTTTTTTATCAAATGGCTGAGCATGCTGAATTGCGATCGTGTGATGGCGAAGATCAGTATGTTTTGGTATCCGGAGATGTTGAGTTTGTCATCGGCAATGCTTAATGCCTTCAATAGGCCGCCGGTTAGGTTGGGGCGGTTGCATTGGATTAATTCCAATGGCTGAGTCTCCTGGTTGCCCTTTGTGTCGTTCCGATGACATTGATCACTACTTTACTGACAAGCGCAGAGAGTATCTTCAATGCACGCACTGTCGGCTTGTTTTTGTTTCAGAGCGCTTTCATCTCAGTGCAAAAAATGAAAAGGCCGAATATGACAAGCACGAAAACGATGTGCTTGATAACGGTTATCGCCAATTTCTATCAAGGGCGTTGATACCGACCCTCTCAATGGCCTGTGCGGGAAATAATCATGCAGATGTTCGTGGCTTGGATTTCGGATGTGGGCCCGGCCCGGCGTTGGCGGCGATGTTATCAGAGGCGGGGGTTTCCTGTGCGACGTATGACATCTTTTATCAGCCAGATCGCAGTGTATTTAGCTGCAAGTTTGATTTCATCACCGCGACTGAGGTCATTGAGCATCTTGTGAATCCCGGTGAAGAAATTCAACGGCTTTATGCCTTGCTGAAGCCTGATGGATTTTTAATGCTGATGAGCAAGCTAGTTATCGATAGGGATGCATTCTCGCGTTGGCACTACAAAAATGATCCGACGCATATTGCATTCTTTAGCCGAGAGACGCTGGCCTGGTTGGCTGGCTCGTTGAACGCAGAGCTTACCTTTCATAGCGCTGATGTTTTTTCGCTCAAGCGAAAATAAGCNCAGCGCGTCTTTGCTTTTTAGATACCGTGCTTTTCCCGGATATAGCTGAGCAAACCCTCTGAGGCTTGTTCAATGGTTTCGATGATGGGGAAGAATTTTTCAGCACCTTCATGATAAGGATCTGGGATCTGAGTCATGCCGCAGTTGTTGGGGTGGTACTTCATGAAAAGCTCAATTTCACCGGCATAGCCCTTGGGTTGCCAAGCGGTTAGGCTCATCATGTTTTTACGATCCATTGGAATGATGTATTCGAAACGTTCGTAGTCGGCTTCGTCAATCTGGCGCGCTATTTGGTCGGTGATATCGTAGCCAAATTTTTCCGTTGCGATTAGTGCACGAGGGTCTGGTGATTTCCCAACGTTAAATGGTGCAGTGCCACATGAGTCGACATCAAAATAGTCTGCGAGGCCTGCTTCATTCACTCTGTGTTGAAAGATACCTTGTGCGCTTGGTGAGCGGCAAATGTTGCCGAGGCAAACAAAAAGAACCCCGATTTTTTTATTCTCTTGCATGAAATGTGACCCTAGTCTGCAATTGCTTCAAAGATGATGAATTTGGCGTCTGAAGCGTGTTGAATAACCTGGTTGAAATGCCGCTTTAGCGTTTGTTTATATTGTAAATGCCTGTTTCCAATAAGGAAAAGACTTCCGCCTTTTTTCAGCTGCTTGGCACTTTGACGTATCATGGTATCTGCTACTTGCGTGCTGACTTGGTGTTGTTGGTGAAAGGGCGGATTGCAAAGAATGGCATCAACGCGGTCTAACTCGAGCCCGAATAGGCAGTCGTTGTGCCAAAGCGTTGTAGTAGCGCCTTCTGCGCCATTATGGGCGAGGTTGGCTGCGCACGTGTCGAGGGCAATACGTGAATCGTCGATAAAATCTACGTGAAGCCTAGGTGTCCGTTTTAACGCGCAAATGCCCAGAACACCGTTACCGCAACCGAGGTCGATAATATGGTTTGCTTCGCTCAGATTTGGGAAGTGTTTGAGAAAAAGACGGCTACCGATATCTAGCTGCTGCTGTGAAAATACACCGATTGGGTTTATGAGTGAGATGCCATCAGTCTCGGCGTCGATTTTCCATTGATGTTGAAATAATGGTAACGCTTTGGGTATTTCAAGTCGCATACACTTGGCCTTCTTCTGGCCTGGATAGACGTCCATTTTTTCGAAATATTTTTCGGCAACGCTATAGAATGCCGCGGGCCAGTGCTTTTGCATAGCTGCGACATACACTGTTGGTGATGGCTTTTGAGCAATGATCGACAGGATTCTTTCGAACAATCGAATATTCTTCGGCAGCTTAATTAAATAGATATCCGCTTGTTCATTCTGAAGGTGATCAAGTGGGTATACCGACAGTTGAGGTTCGGTATCGCTGGTTGATGCCTGCGTGGTGTTGCGCTTATGCCAGTGCTCGTATGAAGCTGAATCATGGAAGCTCAGCGTCTTGATCGAATGACTGGTCAAAGCCGTTGCTAATGCACCGAAACCTTCATTAATGAGTGCGACGGTTTTGTTTGTCAGGTCGTGCTCACGGATTTTCTCAACCAGATACGCATCCGCTTGATTCCACGCTTGTTGGGTTTCTCGGCCTGTTGCTGATGGTGCGGCCAGATCAAATTCACCTAGCGCGGTGATAAATGGGCGTCTCACTATTTTTCATTACCTATGGATTGGCGATATTCACCAGGTGTCATGCCTGTCCATTTTTTAAACGCTCGGTGGAACGCGCTGGGCTCGTCGAAGCCCATGAGGGCAGCTACTGCATTGATCTTGAGGCCTGGCCGGTTAAGATAGGTTTTTGCTGCATTTAGGCGTGTTTGGTCTTTAAACGCCTGGTAGCTTGTGTCCTCGGCTTTCAGCCGTCGCCTGAGTGTGCGTACCGACATATTCAAGCTAGATGCGATGGTTTCGACATTTGGAAATTCTTTGCTGAAATCGTTCCCTACAATCGCCCGCATCTTGGTTTGTATGCTGGTTTCATCTGCATGACTGACAGACAGCTGGTAGGGCGCTGACTTCAAAAATTCGTTAAGGCTGTCTTCATTGTGAATGATTGGGGAGTTCAGAAAGTGTTGGTCAAATCGTAGGCCATTTGCCGGCTGATTGAAAAGCAGCTTACAGCGGAATACGTCTTCGAGCATTGCAAGTTTCGCAGGCTCCGGAGCCTTGAAGCTGATCTCGATCAGATCTAGAGGCTTGCCAATCAACCATGAGCAAAAGCGCCGCCACATATGCAGTGATGCTGCCACCGCAACTAACGATTGTGTTTGGATGTAGGTGTTATTTTTGTCATCGAGGTCAGGCAAGTTGTTTGTGACCGTGGCATCATCATGGTATTGCAATGGTTGATAGGTCAGTGGGGTGATGCCGGACAAATTACGGCAGAAATTACTAAATTCTTCAGCGCGTTCAATGGCATTGCCGAGGTTTTTACAGTGAATAATACAAAGGCACATCATCCGAAATGTACCCGAAGGTACCTTGGTTTTTAGGTGTAAACCAAAGCACTCATCCTGTAGCAGAAAGATGATCTGTTGGTAAAGGCGATTGTACTCTGCTGCCGTGATATGCGTGGGCAAATCAACATCTTCCCTTAATGGGTTGAAGTTGAATTGGCTCGACGCCAGGAATTCTTCAACGTCGAAGCCTTGAGCTTCAACAACCCGAAGTACCAGTTGAGCGAGTTTAATAGGAACGAGTGCAGACATAGCGCGGGATAGTATCAGCCTAAGGCAGCATCAATCAATTGCTGTGTGTAAGGGTTTTGGGGTTCGTTGAATACATCTTCGGTGTTGCCCTGTTCGACAATTTCACCGTCCTTTATGACCAGTACACTATGGCAAAAATCTTTTACCAGCCCAAGGTCATGACTTATAAATAAATAGCTAAGGCTGTATTCTTCCTGCAAATTTGCCAGAAGATCCAACACTTGGAATTGAATGCTTCTATCAAGTGCAGAAGTCGGTTCGTCTAATACGATCAGTTGTGGCTTCATGATCAGAACGCGTGCTATGGCAATACGTTGACGTTGACCGCCCGAAAATTCATGCGGGTAGCGTGACGCGATGTCTGGATCGAGGCCCACCTTCTGCAATGCGCTATTGATGGTTGCGTCTAAATCGTCAGAAGACAGCTCGTTATTGACGCTGCTCATGGCTTTGAAGCCTTCGGCAACGATATGCGCCACACTCATTCGCNGGTTAAGGCTCGCAAATGGATCCTGAAAGACCATTTGTAGGTCTTTGCGATGCGGACGGAATTGTTTTTCAGGCAGTGAAATGAGTTCAATATCACCGAATTGAATCGATCCGGTCGCCCTCGTTAATTTCAGTACCGCATTGGCGAGGGTAGACTTTCCTGAGCCGCTTTCTCCAACGATGCCGAGGGTTTCCCCACACCTAACATCGAAACTTGCGTTGCTTAGTGCCCTGAAAAAGCGTTTTTTGAACGGATGTCGAGATTTAATTTGATAATTGACGCTCAGGTCATTGCAGCTTAACAGCACCGGCGCGTCGGCAGGAATCGGCTCGCAGTGACGAGAACGAGTGTTAAGTAGGGCGCGTGTATAGTCGTGTTGGGGCGTCGCGAATAACTGTTGTGTTGTGCCGGTTTCAACAATTTCACCGTCTTTCATGACAGCAACTTTTTCAGCAAAATGGCGAACGATATTGAGATCGTGGGTGATCAGCAGGACTGCCATGCCTTCATCGCGGCTGATTTGACGCAAAAGTTCGATGATTTCGTGTTGTACCGTTACGTCTAAAGCTGTGGTAGGTTCGTCAGCAATAAGCAGGCGCGGTGTGTTCGCGATTGCCATTGCTATCATGACACGCTGTCGTTGGCCGCCCGATAATTCATGAGGGTAGGCCCGTAGGCGCCTCTCGGGTTCGTCGATTTTCACCTTTTTCAACAAGGAGACAACGCGTTCACGCAGGGTATTAGGTGCAATTTTTCGCTGACGGTTAGATTCAATGATGCATTCAGTAATTTGCTTTTCGACGGTTTGCAGTGGGTTGAGTGCGGTCATGGGTTCTTGAAATATCATGGCGATATCTTTTCCGCGGACTTCACGAACTGCTGCATCGGGCAAGTTGAGAAGGTCAACGCCATCAAACCATATCTTGCCGTTGAGATATTTCGCCGATGCTGGAAGCAGTTGTAAAATGCTGTGTGCGGTTACGGATTTCCCCGAGCCGCTTTCCCCGACCAACGCGATGACTTCGCCCTGATCAACTTCCAGATTAACGTTATTAACCGCCAGAGGTGTTTCTATTCCCCGCGGGAACCCGATCTGTAGATTCTCAATGTTTAGTAGCGCCATCATTGCCCTCTGGGGTCAAAGGCATCACGGATACCTTCGCCAATAAACACCAGCAATGTTAGTAATATTGCGATGCTGAAAAAGCCACTTAATCCCAGCCAGGGGGCGTGTACATTAGCCTTGCCTTGTGCGAGCAATTCGCCCAGAGAAGCAGAACCAGGTGGAAGGCCGAAACCAAGAAAATCTAAAGACGTTAGTGTTGTAATTGCCCCGGTCATGATGAATGGCAAGAACGTTAGGGCTGCAACTGTAGCGTTAGGGAGTATGTGGCGAAGCAAAATCTGATTGTCTGTTAGCCCAAGTGCGCGTGCAGCGGTGACATAATCCTGTTTGCGCGTTTTTAGTGTCTCTGCTCGAACCACGTCGACCAATGCCGTCCAGCTGAACAGCAGCAGAATGAGCAGCAACCACCATATGCTAGGGGTAACGATGGAGGAGAGAATGATCAGTAGATAGAGTACTGGTAAATTCGTCCAAATCTCTAAAAAGCGTTGCCCAATTAGGTCGGTAAGGCCTGAGAAATAGCCCTGGATTGCCCCAACGGCTACGCCAATGATCGAGCTGCCAAACGTTAACGCTAGAGCGAATAACACGGAAATTCGGAAGCCATAGATGATTCGCGCACTAACATCTCTTGCTTGATCGTCTGTGCCTAGCCAGTTCTTTTGTGTCGGCGGGCTTGGTGTGGGCTCATTGAGATCTAAAATGTGGGTATCAAAACTGTAAGGTATCGGTGCGCGAACGATATAGCCGTTTTCATTAATCAAATCGATAATGAAAGGGTCATTGTAATCTGTCTCCGTATCAAAATCCCCTCCGAAAGTTGTCTCCGGATAGGATTTAAATATCGGCCAATACCATTGCCCTTTGTATGAGACGAACAATGGGTGTTCGTTGGCAATAAATTCTGCGCCTAAACTCAAAATAAACAACACAAGAAAGATCCACCAACTGAACCAGGCGCGCTTATTGGATTTAAAGGTCGACAGACGTTTTTGGTTTATGGGGTTCACCGCCGATCCTCAAATCTTGTGTTGGCTATCAAAGTCGATTCGAGGATCGATCAATACATAGGTCAAATCGCTAATCAGTTTCAAAACCAAGCCTATCAAGGTGAAAATAAATAGCGTGCCGAATACAACTGGGTAGTCTCGTTTGATGATCGACTCAAATCCAAGCAAGCCGATGCCTTCCAGCGAAAATATCACCTCAATCAACACTGAGCCGGTGAAGAACAGGCTGGCAAACGCTGCCGGAAAACCAGCGATTATGATCAGCATTGAGTTTCTAAATAGATGCCGGTAAAGAACTTGTTTGTCTGTTAGGCCTTTTGCTTTCGCAGTGGTTGCGTATTGTTTGTGAATCTCTTCCAGAAACGAGTTTTTCGTTAACAAGGTCAACTGCGCAAAACCACTAACGCTATATGAAAATACGGGCAGGCAGATATGCCATAGGTAGTCTTTTATCTGGTCGTACCAAGTCATTCCGTCGAAATTATCACTTTGCAAACCCCTTAACGGGAAAACATCCCAGTAGCTGCCGCCTGCAAATAGTACGATGAGCATGATGGCAAAGATAAAACCGGGAATCGCATACGCGATCGTTACTATGGTGCTAGTGGCAATGTCAAAGCGGGAGCCATGGGAGACTGCTTTGCGGATGCCCAGGGGTATGGATATGCAGTAAATGAGTAGCGTGCTCCATAGCCCGAGGGAAATCGATACTGGTAAACGCTCTTTGAGTAACTCGATTACTGTTTGGCTGCGATAAAAGCTCTCACCGAAATTGAACGTGAGATAGTCGGAAATCATTTTCCAGAAGCGTTCAGATGGTGGTTTGTCGAAGCCGTACATCTTTTCGATGTCTTTAATGATGTCCTCTCTCAAACCATAACGATTGCCTGAGTTTTGTTTAGTCTGAATATTCTCTCCCGATTGTGAGCCACTAACGCTGACGGTTGAGTTAACCTCAATACCTTGAAGTTGCGCCACCATTTGATCTACTGGGCCGCCAGGGGCAGCCTGAATGATCAGAAAGTTGACGAGCAGTATGCCGAACAGGGTCGGCACGATCAGAGCTAGGCGTTTGAGTATATATATCAGCATATCTGAGAGTTATTGTTTTGCTGGCTGAGCTGACTTCTTCGGGTCGTACCACCAAGTATTGAGCGTTTCGGAGAAGGTAGCGTCGTATTTGGGTGTAATGTCAGGTTGTCCGAACTTATTCCAGTACGCGACTCTGTGTGAGTCAATGTACCACTGAGGGATAACATACCAGTTATGTAGGAGTGCACGATCCAGTGCCTTGGTAGCAATTACGAGTTGTTCGCGGGATTTTGCTTGAACAACGTTTTCGATAAGTGCGTCAATCGCTGGGTTTGCTATGCCAGCTAGGTTGTTGCCGGATTTTTGATCGGCTGTGGACGAGTGAAAATACTGAATTTGCTCAAGACCCGGCGAGAGTGATTGAGGGATTCGAGAAACTACAACATCGAAATTATGATTACGTAGGCGGTTGATGTATTGGGAAATTTCAACCTTACGAATGCTCGCCTGAACGCCAAGACGTTTAAGTGCGCGAATAAATGGATTGATCACGCGTTCCATAGATGGGTCGAACATCAAGAATTCAAAGGTAAATGTTTCACCTTTACTGTTGGTAAGAACGTTGTTTTTGATGGTCCAGCCGGCTTCTCTAAACAGCTGTTTGGCTTTGCGTAGTGCTTGTCGGTTCCGGCCATCGCCCTTGGAGGTAGGAAGTTCGAACGGTTCAACAAATACAGACTCTGGTAGTTGATCTTTCAATGGATTTAAAAGCGCGAGTTCCGCTTCTGACGGCATGCCATGTGCCGCAAATTCTGAATTGCTGTAGTAGCTATCAGCGCGTGTGTATGCGTTATAGAACAGATTGGCATTGGTCCACTCAAAATCGAATGCGTAGTTCAGTGCCTTTCTCACCCGGATATCTTTGAAAAGCGGGTTTCTTGTATTGAGCACGAACGCCTGAACCCCTTGGGGGATTTCGTGCTTAATGTTTTTCTTAACTAATTTGCCGGAGCGCAGTGCATCGCTTTCATAGCCGGTTGCCCATTGCTTAGAGATACGCTCGTATCGGAAGTCATATTCACCGGCTTTGAGGGCCTCCAATAACACGGTGGCATCGCGATAATAGTCGTATTCGATGAGGTCGAAATTGTAACGGCCACGGTTAACGGGTAAATCTTTAGCCCAATAATCCGGATTTCTGCGGTAGTGGATTGTTTTTCCTGATTCAACCTCTGCAACGGTATATGGGCCACTGCCCAGCGGGGCGTCGAGCGTAGTTTTGCTGAAATCGCGATCATGCCAATACTGTTTCGACAAAATGGACATCGAGCCAAGAATCAGTATCAGCTCTTGGTTTTCGGTATTTTTCATTGTGAAGCGGATGCGATGGGGGTCTTTAACATCAACAGAAGCAACATCTTCAAACATCGTTTTGAAGGTTGGGCTGCCTTTAGCGATAAGGATATCAAAGGTGAATTTGACATCCTCTGCGGTAATGGGTGTCCCGTTGTGAAATTTTGCTTCGTCACGTAATACAAATTCTATCCAGCTGCGGTCTTCAGGCCATATCATCTGTTCTGCGATCAATCCATAGCGCGTAAATGGTTCATCTGCAGATGCTTCGGTGAGGGAGTCGTAGATAAGTTCGAGACCGTCAGCAGAGACGCCTTTGGCGACAAAACTGTTGAGGCTGTCAAATGTACCCTGAACGCCGAGGACTAACGTTCCACCTTTGGGTGCGTCGGAGTTGGTATAATCAAAATGCTGGAAGTCTTTGGGGTACTTAGGTTCGCCATGCATTGCAATGCTGTTAGCCTTGTGGATAGTCGTGCTTGGCGACGTAGGTGCTTCTGCATTGGCTAATAATCCACCGAGCAATGCGATTGATGCGCCTGCATTTACAAGGAATTCTCTAAGCATGATTTTCTTCACATTCCGTTCTGTGTGAGCCAACTATACGGGTAATGGCGGCGATAGCGATAATATAAGTCGCTTGAAGCATCCATCTAGGGGCAGGCGAGCAATTCGCAGGTATAGACTGGGCGATTGGCTAGCTTGGCGTATAGGTTGCAACAATTATTATACTAGCGAGCATCCGTTGATACTCGCCTGACGGTATTAATAAGTTTCCATCACATTAACGTATAGTTTAAGGCGCTGCCCGGGTTGTAAGTATTTGTCGGGGTTTATGCCATTCCACTGCGTAATTTGATTGACCTTGACATTAAACTTGTTCGATATTTTTGCTAGTGAATCACCATTTCTGACCTTATAGGTGACTTTCTTAACAACGCCGTCTCGTGAGCTGCCTTTGACTTTACTCCAAATCACAAGGCGTTCGCCAACCTTTAAGGTGTCTCTGGGCGATTTTCGGTTCCATTTGGCTATTTTTTCCGGTGTTGTTTGATAGAGTTTGGCGATCCGCCAAAAGCTTTCCCCTGGCTTCACCTGATGAATGATTTTTTGTGCGCTGGAGTAGGGCTTGCGGCTGCTTCGGCGGTTGTTGAGTTGATTTTGGCTGTAGGCGTACACTGCAGCGCGGCTTTTGGCAGTTGGAATTAGCAATATTTGGCCAATACGAATATCGTTGCCAGAGAGTCGATTAGCTTGGCGGATAACATTCACGTCGCTGTTGAAGCGTTTTGCCAAGCCGCTGACTGTATCGCCGCTTTGTACTTTATGCCGCTGCCAGGTTATTCGTTGATCTTTCGGAAGCTTTGCAAGTTTGGCTACAAAGGCTTCTTTTTTAGCGGCGGGTACTTTTAATGGATAGGTCGCTACCGGCGGTGTCGCCCATCGATTGAGTCCGGGGTTTAGGTAGTAAACTTCTTCCAATGACACTTCAAGTAGTTCTGATGCCTGGGATAAATCCAATTGGCTATCGATATCGACGACATCAAAGTACGGGCGATTCGCGATTGGAACCAGCTCAACACCGTATTTTTCCGGATTTCTGAATATTTCAGATAGTGCGATGAGTTTAGGTACATAGGCCTGAGTTTCTTTGGGTAGGCTTAAGTTCCAAAAATCAGTTGGCTTACCCCGTTTTTTGTTGGCACGAACAGCTTTGCGTACAGTACCTTCGCCGGCATTGTAGGCCGCGATTGCTAAATGCCAGTCTTCATCAAAAAAACCATACAAATAGGTCAAATAGCTGATTGCGGCTTGGGTAGATTCTGAAACGTCTCGTCTTTCATCTTGCCACCAGTTTCTATCAAGGCGAAACCGGTTGGCTGTGATGGGAATGAACTGCCAAAGACCTGAGGCTTGGCCGTGGGAGTAGGAAAACGGCTCATAGGCGCTTTCGACAATTGGCAGTAAGGCAAAATCGTAAGGTACATTGTTGGTGTGGAGCAGCTCCACGATATGGTGAAGATATCGGGAGGCGCGTTTTTGTACCCGTACTAGGTATTCTGGGTGTGATTTGTACCAATTGAGTTGTGCTTGAACTTTGGGGTGGTCAACATAATCGAGTGCAAGCCCTTGCTGAACCCGTGGCCAAATATTGTCGTCGGGTGAAGGCGGCAGCGAAAGTTGATCAATAGGGTGATTAAATGCGTCTTGATCGACGGGGAAGCAGTGCTCGGCTCCGTTACCGGTCAAATATTCTTTATCAATCTGAAAGCCAGCACCGTCCTCTGAAAAGGCGGAGTGGGTGCTGGTGTCTGTTTGTTGTGTAGAACAGGCGCAAAGGGATGCCAGGGCCAGTGATGATAGAAATCTGGCCAGTGTTAGTCGAGTCATTAAAAATTATTCTTCCACTCTCGTAATGTTGCAAATACATCGACGGGCTTTGAGCTTCGCGAGCCTTGGTTGAGTGCTTGCTCAACGACAGTGTCGATATTTGTTCGCAAAAAAGGGTTTATCTTGAGCTCTTCAGCTAGCACGCTGGGGAGGGTGGGTTCTCCCTTTTGTTGTTGTAATTCAGCGCGATTGATGTGCTCGATAATGTCTGGGTTTGTTGGTTCCACAGCTAAAGAAAACTGTAAGTTTGCCAGTGTATATTCATGGGTACAAAAAATCTGTGTTTGAATGGGCAATTGAGCAAGTGTTTCCAAGGATTTGTGGAAAACTTCAGGTGTACCCTCAAACATTCTACCGCAGCCACCGCTAAACAATGTGTCACCGCAAAGCAGTGTATGATTTTCAGCGTTGTAATACGCGATATGATCGAGGGTATGCCCAGGCACGGCAATAACTTGAAAGCTTCCGACACTCAAGTTGATCACTTCACCATCTTCTAGAGAGATAGTAACTTGAGGGATGTGAGGGCTATTCGGCCCATAAACCGGAACATTGCGGTACTTTAGTAGTTCATTGATACCGCCGGTGTGGTCTTTATGCCAATGTGTCACCAATATCGCTTCGAGTTCAAGGTTGTTTTTTTCAAGTGCCTTAATTACGAGGGCTGCATCGCCCGGATCGACGATAACCGCTTTTTGAGGGCTTGAAGCTGGCGGGCTGTCGGTAATTAGCCAGAGGTAGTTGTCTACAAAAGCGGGTATGGGAGTTATCGTCATCATAAGCGGATATTTGCTGTATATTTCTCAGTACAGGCCTCTGGATTTATGTGCATAATGGTAACAGTCAATCACGGAAAAAGCATGGCATGAAAAAAAATCCATTGGCTGAAAAGCTATTGGGCCGACAGGCTAAATACCCGTTGGCGGAGTCTATTCCGGTTATGGAGCGGTGGTTTAAAGAGCCGACCGGCCGTTCGATGCTATGCAATCAGCAGGCTGTTGTTGATGATTTCTTGCAAACGCTGTTTGGCTATCATCTTCTTCAGCTGAGCGTCAGTCGGGATGTCAACTTGGTTGACGCGAGCCGAATACGGCATAAATTCCGATTGTCGCCGCTCTCGGGTGCCTCTGTTGGGGCGGTTTGTGAAGAGGAGCAGCTGCCTCTTGAGCAGGATTGTATTGATTTGGCGGTTGTTCATCATCTGCTTGATTACAGTCAAAATCCCCATCAAACGTTGCGCGAGCTGAGTAGAGTGGTTATTCCTTCTGGTCATGTGTTAATTATAGGTTTCAACCCGGTCAGTCTGTTAGGGGTCTATGCAGCAAGTAAGCGTCTTTCTAAATCACGTGTTTGGCAGAATCATCCGGTCACTGTTCGTCGATTGGTTGATTGGTTAACACTGATGGATTTTTCTGTGCAAAAGGTTCACTACGGATTCTATATGCCCCCGGTCAAGTGGATGAATAAAAGCCGATTGTGTCGTGGTTTAAATCGACGGCTCACGCAGTCTCAATGGCCCACTGGTGGCTTCTATGCTGTTTTGGCGAAAAAAGAGGTCGCTCCATTGACGCCGCGCCGCATGAAATGGCAAAAAGTCAGTAGTATCATTCCCCAGTTAGAGCCGTCACTTTATCAGCACCCTCAAAATGGTGTTAAAACTAAAAGTGGACGAGCTTCGGTAAACTCAAAGTCAGGTAGTTAAGAATTGAATATGGTCGAACTTTTTACAGATGGTGCTTGCAAAGGCAATCCCGGTCCTGGTGGATGGGGCGCTTTACTGCGTTTTAACGGTGTTGAAAAAGAGTTTTGGGGCGGTGCACGCGATACTACCAATAATCGCATGGAGCTGATGGCGGTTATCGAGGGCCTGCGAGCGCTCACGCGGCCGTGTGATGTTAAGATTACAACGGATTCCAAGTACGTTAGGGATGGGATTGAAAAGTGGGTGGCTAACTGGAAACGCAATAACTGGCGTACCGCGGCGAAGAAGCCGGTTAAGAATAGAGAACTTTGGGAAGCGCTAGATGCTGAAATTCAAAGACATCAAGTCGTTTGGCAATGGGTGAAAGGGCACAGTGGTCATCGAGAAAACGAAATCGCAGATGATCTTGCGAATCGTGGTGCCGCAGAAGCGATGGCGTAGCTCGCAAGTAAATCATAATTTCCGCGAATACAGACTGGGAAAGCGTAATATATGCGACAAATTGTTCTAGATACCGAAACAACCGGTATTGATATTGCTTCTGGCAACCGGATGATTGAAATTGGTTGTGTTGAGCTCATCAATCGGAAGCTTACCGGCAACAACTACCACCAATATATCAATCCTCAGCGTAAAGTAGAACAGGGCGCCTTTGAAGTTCATGGTATTAGCGATGATTTTTTATTAGATAAGCCTTTGTTTAGCGATGTTGCCGATGAATTTATGCGTTATGTCGATGGCGCCGAGCTCGTTATTCATAATGCGCCGTTTGATGTTGGGTTTATTAATCACGAGCTCGCGTTAGCGGGTAATCGATACGGGCCGGTTGATACGACAAGTTCAATTCTCGATACCTTGGCTATGGCGAAGTCTAAGCATCCGGGGCAAAGAAACTCTCTCGATGCTCTGTGCAGGCGTTACGGTGTTGATAACTCGAATCGAGTGCTCCACGGAGCTTTGCTTGATGCTGAGATTCTAGCGGATGTCTATCTGTTTATGACAGGTGGCCAAACTGGCCTTGAGCTATCATCGGGTAGTGATTCCGCAGATAGTAATCAAGTTGAGGCGATAAGACGAGTGGCAGGCAATTCTTCGTTAAGAGTGCTGAACGCGAGCAAGGACGAGTTAAATGAGCATCAGTTATTTGTCGACCTGCTGAACAAGAAGAGTGATGGATCTTGCCAGTGGTAATGGTTTGATGCGGATGATATTTTCTTTCATCGTTAGATAAAACATTTAAAAATGCGAATTCGACCAATAAAATCACTAAAAACTCTCAGCAGGTTTCAATAAAGATCTGGCGTTAGATCGTTGATTCTAGTAGTTTGTGGTCAATTTGGTGTATGCTGATTTTTCAGTGAATCGCAGGGTTATTGGTGGGTTAGCTAACCTGATAACCTACAGAATAAAACGATAAAAAAGGCAATTGCGTGATTGAAGTTACTCCCATCAACGTTACGTCGATCAAGGTTGTTCATAACGAGCTTGGATTATCAATTGAAAAAGCCTCGCGTCATTTTGAGGCTTTTGCAGTTGATACTAGCGCGCAGGATCAGCTGCGTGAGTCGCTGACAAGTCTTGCGGAGATTGTTGGCGTATTTAAGATGCTTGGATTAAAGCGAGCGCTAGAGTTATCTGAGGGGATGGTGCTTCTCAGCAACGCTATTCTTGATGCTCAGGTAAAAGCAAGTGATTTTGCTTTGTCTGCCCTAAGTCATGCTTATGTCGGGCTGCCGTGTTATATCGAATATGTTAAAGACCGCGAGCAGGCGATTCCAGCATTGCTCGACCCATTTGTCAATGAAATCAAAGCGGCATTACGTCAGCCCATCCGGCTGGAAAGTGAGTTGGCTGGCTTTACTGTTGACTCAATTTCTCTTGGTGCGCAGGGCGCATCTGAAGAGGCTGATTTGGCGGGTTTATACGGCCGGATGCGTCAGTTATATCAGCTCGGTTTGATTGGCTTAATTCGCGAAGAAAACCTCGAATTTAAATTGCAGCTAATGCATCGCGCGGTTTCTCGTTTGGCGAAGGCGGTTGGCGCTGGTGAAGGGCGCACGCAGTGGCGATTGACCGAAGCGGTGCTAGAGGGTTTGATGAGTGGCGACCTCTCGTTGTCATTCACCCGTAAGCGTGTTCTTTCTCGCGTAGATGCCTTGATCCGTCAGGCGTTGGAATCCAATGATTTGTCCTCAGCGTCTGACGATGCTGCTTTAATGGCTGAATTGGTTTATTTAATCGAAATTTCTTCCTGTAGTCATTCCGCTGCACAAGAAGTACACGACAAGCTGGGGCTTGATTATCTAGCGTTTGATGATCGTGCACTTCAGCGAGAGCGTTCTGTGATGCAGGGGCCAAATGCCGAGACCATCATTGTGATGGTTGATGCATTGAAAGAAGAGTTGGCGCAAGCGAAGCAGGTTCTTGAGATTGCTGCGCAGGATCCGGAGTCTAGCGATGCTGATATGACGTCATTGGCGGGATTGTTTCAACGTACCAGCGATATTCTAGCGGTCGTTGGTGTTCAAACGCCAAGTCAGATACTTGCCGGTTTGTTGGAGAAAGTTAAATCCTGGGCTGACGGCAATCCATTTGATCGTGAGGGGCTATTGGATGTCGCTGATGGTCTTCTTTACGTTGAGAGTATGTTGTCGGGATTGAGTCGACTCGATTTGAATTTCGAAGATACGCAGCAAGACGATGAGGCGAGAAAGGCCTTAATGGCACAGAGTCAACTGGACGAGGCTCAGAAAATCGTCGTTAGCGAGGCGCAGGCAGGTATTGGTGAGGCGAAAAAGGATATCACTTCATTCATAGAGTCGGATTTTAATACCGAATACGTTCAGAGTGTTTTGGATACGCTTGTTAGTGTTCGTGGTGCTATGGATTTACTGGGGCTCAAGCGTGCTTCATCCATTCTTACAGAATGTGCTGAGTTCGTTGCAGCTCAAAAAGATGCAGATTTTGCCAGTGAGTCCGGGCAGGAAATACTTGAGGTCATTGCTGATGCGCTAATTGCGCTTGAATATTATTTGTCCGAAATAGAGCTGTATGGTGAGGCGCCGGTAAATGTTCTTGACGTTGCCGAACAGAGCCTTAAAGGATTAGAGAGGGCTGGCTAGTCAAAGTTGAGCGCTGTTTGGCGGTATAAAGCTAGTTGGTGCTCGCGTTGTGATATCTATTGCAGTGCTCACGTAAATTATAAGTAAAATAAGTGGGTTGCTGTAGGATCTGTTTGTGTCCAATGGGCGCAAGACGTCGCATTTAGGTTTCGATGTTCTTCGCGAGGATAGTGTAGCAAGTCTTGCTAAGGCGCTATCCCTATGAAACTTCAGGGTATGTTTGCTAATGGAATTCAGTGTAATAACAATTATCACTCTTACGATTTCCGCCTTACTTTTAATTGCGAGTGTTAAAGTGCTTGCAGGAAAGGGCTGGATCCTCGGTTTTCTGCGCGGGTTTAGCGGCTTTTTAATGGTGCTATTGGCCGTTGCTGTTGCTCTTGGTGGTTTGAATTTAGGGTTGTATGGCGCGTGTAGTTCGAGCCAATCAATCGCCAATGTTAGTTTTGAAAAGGTGTCACTGCAGAGCTACCAGGCTTCTGTGGTCGATATAAAATCCGGTCGGGCGACGGATTTAATGCTTGATGGCGATATGTGGAGTGCAGGTGTGCAGCGTCTGAGATTCCCGTTGTTTGGCGGCAAAGAGTTTTGTCGGCTGTCCTCACTAAATACTCGCTATTACTCCGTGGAGCAACAAGCTGCGCGCCCGACGAGTGATATTGTGTTCGGAGCATCGACATTGGGGTTTGATTTATATTCACTGGCGTCCAATGTTTTTGTTCCTGGCATTGTTGCTGATTATGAAGAAACTGCGTTTCAGCCTATGGAGCAGGGCATTCTTTTCAGTGTTAAGCGCGGGGAGTCAGACTTTGTGATTTCTTCCTTGAACACGAATCACGATTAGACTAGCCTAGCCTCTTCGCTGAACATGCTCTGAACTATAGGAGTTCTCCTTGGAGTTTCTTGCTGAATACGGTCTTTTTTTACTGAAGGCCGTCACTATCGTTGTATCTATTATTGTTGTATTTGGTGCATTCATTGCTATTGGGTCCCGCTCTAAAGGTGGTGGATTGCACAGTGGTCATGTAGATGTCAAAAAACTTAACGAAAAGTTTGAAGACTATGAGCGTGAATTGCGTTCTGCAACTATGTCTGAAAAATCGTATAAGGCGTTTGAAAAAGAAGTGCGTAAGTCCAAGAAGGCTACGGATAAGGCAGATTCCGATTTGCCTAGAATCTATGTTATCGATTTTGAAGGTGACGTCCAGGCCTCGGCTGTCGACAATCTTACAGAAACCGTATCTGCAGTTTTGACGCTCGCGACACCAAAAGACGAAGTGGTCATGAATGTTGAGAGTCCTGGTGGGATGGTTCATACCTATGGGCTTGCGGCATCTCAGTTAGACCGAATTCGTGAAAAAAATATTCCGTTAACTGTATGTGTAGATAAGGTCGCAGCGAGTGGTGGCTATCTTATGGCATGTGTTGCAGATAAGATTTTGGCGGCCCCATTTGCGATTATTGGATCTATCGGTGTGCTGGCCCAAATACCGAATTTTAACCGCGTATTGAAGAAATATGATGTGGACTATGAGGTGATGACAGCTGGTGAGCACAAGGCGCCGATAACCATGTTTGGCGAAATCACCGATAAAGGACGAGATAAGCTTAAGGAAGATTTGGAAGATACTCACGTGCTCTTTAAAGAGTTTATCGCGAAACATCGGCCGAATGTTGATCTTGATGAGGTTGCTACTGGTGAGGTTTGGTACGGGACTCGCGCCCTAGCACATAATTTGGTTGACGAAGTGGTTACCAGTGATTCGTATTTGATGAAGCAGGCCGCTTCAAAGGAAATTTTCCATATTGAGTTCGTTGAGAAGAAATCACTACAAGAGAAGCTCGGAATGCAAATAGCCCATGTCATTTCGACTGTGGTTGGTCAGGTCGCTTCCCGATCTAGCAGGCATCAAATCAAGTGACACGTTTGTTTTGGGACTGTAACGAAATCTGTGTAACTGCCTATCATTAACCTAGGAATGGGTAAGGATAGGCAGATGATGAATCACGATGAACTAAAAGCCATTGCACAGGCAGCAGCCAAGAACATTAAGACCGAAGAAGATCTTAATGAATTTAGACAAATGCTGACCAAAATCACTGTCGAGACAGCCTTAAACGCCGAGCTTGATGACCACCTCGGCTATGCTAAGCATGCCTCGACAGAAGTCAGTAATAGCCGCAATGGCTACACG